>NZ_JBEXQK010000006.1:0-212118 GCF_040612535.1 Streptomyces sp. NPDC006368 | reverse complement strand
CTCCCCCCCTACCCACACACTCTTTCCCTCCACGCCGCTCTTCCGTTGTGGGGGCCCGCCAGGGCCGGCCGCTCGCGGCCGGCCCCGCGCGGCGGCCGGGGCCCGGTCCCGGATACGGGAAGGGCCCGGTGCGGTTTTCCCGCACCGGGCCCTTCCCGTATCCGTATGCCCTACGGCAGCTGTGCCGTCCGCGCCTCGCGGCTCACGCGCCGGTTGTCACGGAAGGTGTTCACACGCCGGGCCGTCGCGAAGAGGGGGATCACGGCGCCCAGCACGACCTGGAGCGCGCACCCGGTCTGGAGCAGCAGCTGCCCGCCCGGGGCGTCGAACGCCCACGCCGCCAGCAGGCCCATCGCCCCGACGATCCAGCTGAGCATCGCCACCGCGAGGACACCCCGCGGCTTGGGGTACTCGACGCGGCTCACCATCAGCCACGCCGTACCGATGATGGCCAGCAGCGTCGGGATGAACGGCAGCTCCAGCAGCACGATCGACACGACCGTCAGTGCGCCGAAGGGGCTCGGCATGCCCTGGAACATGCCGTCCTTCATGGTCACGCAGCTGAATCTGGCGAGCCGCAGCACCACCGCCAGCAGCACCACGATCGCAGCCACCGCGGAGACCCGCTGGTGCGCGTCGTCCGCGACCATCCCGTACACGAGGACGAAGTACGCCGGGGCCAGCCCGAAGCTGATCAGGTCTGACAGGTTGTCCAGTTCGGCGCCCATCGGCGAGCTGCGCAGCTTGCGCGCCACGAGCCCGTCGCAGAGGTCGAAGATCGCCGCGAGGAGCATCAGGATCACGGCGGTGGCGGCGCTGTGCCGCGCCATGCCGGTCTCCTGGCTGCCCGTGAGGTGCGGGATCAGAATGCCGGTGGTGGTGAAGTACACCGCCATGAAGCCGCACGTGGCGTTGCCGAGCGTGAGGGTGTCCGCTATCGAGAGCCGCAGCGAGAGCGGCATCTCCTCCGCCTCGTCGGCTCCGTCCGCCTCCGCGTCGGTGACCCAGTTGGCCGGTGTCTCGGGATCAATCACGGTCAATTCGAGTCACCCCCGCAGTCGTGGTCTGACCGACCTCGACAGCGACGTCGACACCTTCCGGAAGGTAGATGTCCACGCGCGATCCGAAGCGGATCAGGCCGATGCGCTCACCCTGCTCGACCTTGGTCCCCTGAGGGATGTACGGCACGATGCGCCGGGCGACCGCCCCCGCGATCTGCACCATCTCGATGTCGCCGAGCTCGGTGTCGAAGTGCCAGACAACGCGCTCGTTGTTCTCGCTCTCCTTGTTGAACGCCGGCACGAAGCCGCCCGGGATGTGCTCGACGGACGTCACCGTGCCCGCCAGCGGCGCGCGGTTGACGTGGACGTTCAGCGGGCTCATGAAGATGGCGACCCGAGTACGCCCGTCCTTCCACGGCATGATGCTCTGCACCACCCCGTCGGCGGGCGAGATGACCCTGCCCTGAGCGATCTCGCGCTCGGGGTCGCGGAAGAACCACAGCATGCCCGCCGCCAGAGCGGTGGTGGGCACAGCGATGGCCGCGGCACGCTTGGAACGGCGTGAGCGGGCAAGACTGAGTGCAGCGGTGGCGACGGTCGGCAGGAGCCACGGCGATGCTCCGCGTGCGATGCGTACGCCGAGGTGGCTGCCGCGAGGTGCAGAGGTTTGGCTGTGGGGCATGGATGACCTTCGTAGCGGATGATGCCGCGCGGATGCGGGGGACGGCGGCTTTTGGGCGATGCTATCGGTTGCGGGCCGCAACTGGGCAAGCCAGCAGCCGAGTCGGCGGCCGGAAGACGATGACAGGGTGTGATCTTCTTCGCGGCCGAACCGACCTAAAAGCGACAATCAACCCTGGAACCGGTACTCCTCGAGCAGCCGACGCCCGATGATCATTTTCTGGATCTCGGCGGTACCTTCACCGATGAGCAGCATCGGAGCTTCCCGGTAGAGACGCTCGATCTCGTACTCCTTCGAGAACCCGTAGCCACCATGGATACGGAAGGCGTCCTCCACGACCTCCTTGCAGTATTCGGAGGCGAGGTACTTCGCCATCCCTGCTTCCAGGTCGTTTCGTTCCCCTGAGTCCTTTTTGCGAGCTGCGTTGACCATCATGGCATGAGCAGCCTCGACCTTGGTAGCCATTTCGGC
The DNA here is from genome assembly GCF_040612535.1 of Streptomyces sp. NPDC006368. Lineage (NCBI taxonomy): Bacteria > Bacillati > Actinomycetota > Actinomycetes > Kitasatosporales > Streptomycetaceae > Streptomyces > Streptomyces sp. NPDC006368. Next base: position 209,964 of record NZ_JBEXQK010000006.1, on the reverse strand, counting down.
CAGCTTGAACTGGATCGCCTGGTGCTGGGCGATCGGCTTGCCGAAGGTGTGACGCTGCTGGGCGTACGAGACACCCAGCTCAAAGGCGCGTTGTGCGACGCCACAGCCACGGGCGGCCACATTCACCCGGCCCACCTCGACGCCGTCCATCATGTGATAGAAGCCTCGGCCCGTGACCCCGCCGAGGACACGATTGGCCGGAATGCGCAGTCCGTCCATGATGAGCTCGGTGGTGTCGACCCCCTTGTAGCCCATCTTGTCGATCTTCCCGGGGATCGTCAGGCCCGGCCGGACCTCTCCGAAGCCGGGCTCCTTCTCCACCAGGAAGGTCGTCATCGACTTGTGGGGCGCGGTCCCCTCGGGGTGTCCTTCGTCACTTCGTACGAGAACGGCGACCAGCGTTGACGTTCCGCCGTTCGTCAGCCACATCTTCTGACCGTTCAGGACGTACTCGTCGCCGTCCTTGACCGCCTTCGAGGTGATCGCCGACACATCGGAGCCGAGCCCCGGCTCCGACATCGAGAAGGCGCCGCGCACCTCGCCGGCCGCCATCCGGGGCAGGAAGGTGTCCTTCTGCTCCTGCGTGCCGTGCTGCTTGAGCATGTACGCGACGATGAAGTGGGTGTTGATGATGCCGGACACGGACATCCAGCCGCGCGCGATCTCCTCCACGCACAGCGCGTACGTGAGCAGGGACTCGCCCAGACCCCCGTACTCCTCCGGGATCATCAAACCGAAGACACCCAGCTCCTTCAGCCCGTCGACGATGTCCTGCGGGTACTCGTCGCGGTGCTCCAGCTCCGTCGCGACCGGAATGATCTCCTTGTCGACGAAGTCCCGGACCGTCGACAGGATCTCCTGCTGGACATCGGTCAGACCGGGGGTCTGCGCGAGTCGGGCCATGGCTACTTCTCCGTCTTTTCCGAAGGGGCGTTCAGCTCCGGGCGGCCCGGCTGCTCGCCGCCGCGCTCCTTGATGTACGTCTCGGTGGGGACCATCACCTTGCGGCGGAACACGCACACCAGGGTGCCGTCCTGCTTGTAGCCCTTGGTCTCGACGTACACGATCCCGCGGTCCGACTTGGACTTCGAGGGGGTCTTGTCGAGCACGGTCGTCTCGCCGTAGACGGTGTCGCCGTGGAAGGTCGGCGCCACGTGGCGCAGCGACTCGATCTCCAGGTTGGCGATCGCCTTGCCGGAGACGTCCGGCACGGACATGCCCAGCAGCAGGGAGTAGATGTAGTTGCCCACGACAACGTTCCTGCCGAAGTCCGTCGTCTTCTCCGCATAGTTGGTGTCCATGTGGAGCGGGTGGTGGTTCATCGTCAGCAGGCAGAAGAGGTGGTCGTCGTACTCGGTGACCGTCTTCCCGGGCCAGTGCTTGTAAACGGCACCGACTTCGAACTCTTCGTACGTACGGCCGAACTGCATGGTGCTCACGCCTCCGGGGCTTCGAACTTCGAGGTACGGGTCATACCGGCGGCGCGGCCCTTGCCGGAGATGACGAGCGCCATCTTGCGGCTGGCCTCGTCGATCATCTCGTCGCCGAGCATCGCGGAGCCCTTCTTGCCGCCCGCCTCGGACGTGTAGTACTCGTACGCGTCCAGGATGAGCTCGGCGTGGTCGAAGTCCTCCTGGGAGGGCGAGAACACCTCGTTGGCCGCGTCGACCTGCCCCGGGTGCAGCACCCACTTGCCGTCGAAGCCGAGCGCCGCGGCGCGGCCGGCCACCTCGCGGAAACCGTCCACGTTCTTGATCTGCAGGTAGGGGCCGTCGATCGCCTGCAGGTCGTTGGCGCGGGCCGCCATCAGGATCTTCATCAGGATGTAGTGGTACGCGTCGGCCGGGTAGCCGGGCGGCTGCTCGCCGACCACCAGCGACTTCATGTTGATGGAGGCCATGAAGTCGGCCGGGCCGAAGATGATCGTCTCGATGCGCGGGGAGGCCTGGGCGATGGCGTTGACGTTGTTGAGGCCCTGGGCGTTCTCGATCTGCGCCTCGATGCCGATCCGGCCGACCTCGAAGCCCATCGTCTTCTCGATCTGGGTGAGCAGGAGGTCGAGCGCGACGACCTGCTCCGCGTTCTGGACCTTCGGCAGCATGATGCAGTCCAGGTTCGGACCCGCGCCCTCGACGACCGTGACGACGTCACGGTACGTCCACTCGGTGGTCCAGTCGTTGACCCGCACGACCCTGGTCTTGCCCGTCCAGTCGCCCTCGTTGAGGAACTTGACGATGGTGTGCCGCGCCTCGGGCTTGGCGAGCGGCGCGCACGCGTCCTCAAGGTCCAGGAAGACCTGGTCGGCCGGCAGCCCCTGGGCCTTCTCCAGGAAGCGCGGGTTGGAGCCGGGGACCGCCAGGCAGGAACGGCGCGGCCGGAGACGGTTCACAGGCGTGGTCATGCGGGGACCTCCACAGGGTCGAGCTTGTTCGCTTTCCGGATCTCGTCGACGATACGGCCGATGATCTCGGTGATACCGAAGTCCTTCGGTGTGAAGACGGCGGCCACTCCGGCCCGCTTCAGTTCGGCGGCGTCGGCGTTCGGGATGATCCCGCCGACGATGACCGGGATGTCCGAGGCGCCAGCCTCGCGCAGCCTGGCCAGCACGTCGGGGACCAGCTCGGCGTGGGATCCGGACAGGATGGACAGCCCCACGCAGTGCACGTCCTCCGCGAGCGCGGCGTCCACGATCTGCTCCGGGGTGAGCCTGATCCCCTGGTAGACCACCTCGAAACCGGCGTCACGCGCGCGTACCGCGATCTGCTCGGCGCCGTTGGAGTGCCCGTCCAGCCCCGGCTTGCCGACCAGCAGCCGCAGCCGCCCCGCGCCCAGCTCGGAAGCCGTCCGCGCCACCTTCCCGCGTACGGCGGCGAGCGGGGTGCCCTCCTCGGCCGTGATGGCCACCGGCGCCGACGAGACGCCCGTCGGCGCGCGGTACTCGCCGAAGACGTCCCGCAGCGCCCAGGCCCACTCGCCGGTGGTGACACCCGCGCGGGCGCATTCCAGGGTGGCCTCGAAGAGGTTCGCGTCACCGGCGGCCGTCGCCTTCAGCGCGGCGAGCGCCTCCTGGGCGCGGGCCTCGTCGCGGTTGTCCCGCCACTCGTGGAGCTTCGCCACGACCCGCGCCTCGTTGGCCGGGTCCACCGTCATGATCGCGGTGTCCAGGTCCGCGGTGAGCGGGTTCTCCTCGGTCGTCTCGTAGACGTTGACGCCGACGATCTTCTCCTCGCCGGACTCGATCCGGGCCCGCCGCTCGGCGTGCGAGGAGACCAGCTGCGACTTGAGGTAGCCGGACTCGACGGCGGCCATGGCGCCGCCCATCTCCTGGATCCGGTCGATCTCCGCCAGGCACTCCGTGACCAGGGCGTCCACCTTGGCCTCGATGACGTGCGAACCGGCGAAGATGTCGTCGTACTCCAGCAGGTCGCTCTCGTGCGCCAGCACCTGCTGGATGCGCAGCGACCACTGCTGGTCCCAGGGCCGGGGCAGGCCCAGCGCCTCGTTCCACGCCGGCAGCTGCACGGCACGCGCGCGTGCGTCCTTCGACAGCGTCACCGCCAGCATCTCCAGGACGATGCGCTGGACGTTGTTCTCCGGCTGCGCCTCGGTGAGGCCGAGCGAGTTGACCTGCACGCCGTAGCGGAACCGGCGCTGCTTGGGGTCCTCGATCCCGTACCGCTCCCGTGTGATCCGGTCCCAGATGCGGCCGAAGGCGCGCATCTTGCACATCTCCTCGATGAACCGGACGCCCGCGTTCACGAAGAAGGAGATGCGGGCGACCACCTCACCCCTGCGCTCCTGGGGCACCTGCCCGGAGGCGAACACCGCGTCGAGGACGGCGATCGCCGTCGACATGGCGTACGAGATCTCCTGGACCGGCGTGGCGCCCGCCTCCTGCAGGTGGTAGCTGCAGATGTTGATCGGGTTCCACTTCGGGATGTGGTTCACCGTGTAGGTGATCATGTCGGTGGTCAGGCGCAGTGAAGGACCCGGCGGGAAGACGTGCGTCCCGCGCGAGAGGTACTCCTTGACGATGTCGTTCTGCGTCGTGCCCTGGAGCTTGGTGATGTCCGCGCCCTGCTCCTCCGCGACCACCTGGTACAGCGCCAGCAGCCACATGGCGGTGGCGTTGATGGTCATGGAGGTGTTCATCTGCTCCAGGGGGATGTCCTGGAACAGCCGGCGCATGTCCCCGAGGTGGGAGACCGGGACCCCGACCCGGCCCACCTCGCCGCGGGCGAGGATGTGGTCGGGGTCGTAGCCGGTCTGCGTCGGCAGGTCGAACGCGACCGACAGGCCGGTCTGCCCCTTGGCGAGGTTTCGCCGGTACAGCTCGTTGGACGCCTCGGCCGTGGAGTGGCCGGCGTACGTCCGCATGAGCCAGGGGCGGTCCTTCTTCCGTTCCGTCATCAGATGTTCCGGAAGCGGTTGATGGCGTCGATGTGCTTGTCCCGCATCTCCTGGTTCTTCACGCCCATGCCCTCCTCGGGGGCGAGGCAGAGCACGCCGACCTTGCCCTGGTGGAGGTTGCGGTGGACGTCGTACGCGGCCTGGCCGGTGTCCTCCAGGGAGTACACCTTCGACAGCGTCGGGTGGATCTTGCCCTTGGCGATCAGGCGGTTGGCCTCCCACGCCTCGCGGTAGTTGGCGAAGTGCGAGCCGATGATGCGCTTCAGCGACATCCACAGGTAGCGGTTGTCGTACTCGTGCATGTAGCCCGAGGTCGAGGCGCAGGTGGTGATCGTGCCGCCCTTGCGGGTGACGTAGACGGACGCGCCGAAGGTCTCGCGGCCGGGGTGCTCGAAGACGATGTCGATGTCCTCGCCGCCGGTGAACTCGCGGATGCGCTTGCCGAAGCGCTTCCACTCCTTGGGGTCCTGGGTGCGCTCGTCCTTCCAGAACTTGTAGCCCTCGGCGTTGCGGTCGATGATCGCCTCGGCGCCCATCGCGCGGCAGATGTCCGCCTTCTGCTCACTGGAGACGACACAGATCGGGTTGGCACCGCCGGCGAGGGCGAACTGCGTGGCGTACGAGCCGAGGCCGCCGCTCGCGCCCCAGATGAGCACGTTGTCGCCCTGCTTCATGCCGGCGCCGTTGCGCGAGACGAGCTGGCGGTAGGCGGTGGAGTTCACCAGGCCCGGCGCCGCCGCCTCCTCCCAGCTGAGGTGGTCCGGCTTGGGCATGAGCTGGTTGGACTTGACCAGCGCGATCTCCGCCAGGCCGCCGAAGTTGGTCTCGAAGCCCCAGATGCGCTGCTCGGGGTCGAGCATCGTGTCGTTGTGGCCGTCCGAGGACTCCAGCTCGACCGACAGGCAGTGCGCGACGACCTCGTCGCCCGGCCGCCAGGCGTTCACCCCGGGGCCGGTGCGCAGGACGACACCCGCGAGGTCCGAGCCGATGATGTGGTACGGCAGGTCGTGGCGCTTGGTGAGCTCGGAGAGCTTGCCGTACCGCTCCAGGAAGCTGAAGGTCGAGACCGGCTCGAAGATCGAGGTCCACACGGAGTTGTAGTTGACCGAGGAGGCCATGACGGCCACCAGGGCCTCGCCCGGACCCAGCTCGGGCAGCGGCACGTCGTCGACGTGCAGCGACTTGCGCGGGTCCTTCTCGCGCGTGGTGAGACCGGTGAACATCTCGGTCTCGTCCTTGTGCACGGTCACCGCGCGGTAGGACTCGGGGAGCTGAAGAGCGGCGAAGTCGGCGGACGTGGTGTCCGGGGACTGGATCGCGTCCAGGATTTCCTTCACGGTGTTGCCTCCGGCGAAGCGTCGCGTCCTGAGGGGACGCTGAGGGGAACGTCGAGGATGTGCTGCTGTGGAGGTGTGCCGTCGGTTCGGCGGTGGTGCGGGTGTGGCGGCGCTGGGTGGTGCGCAAAGGTGCCTGTGACGCAGGCGTCCGGGCGCGCGAGCCGAGGGGCTTGCGGGGACAGCCGGCGTACGAGAGGTCTCTGCACGCCGGCCGCCCGGACACTTTCAACGTATGACACCGCGTGCCAGGCCGCAAGACACTGAGTGCCAAGAATTTCACTCAGATGCAATCAGCCGGTCACAGATGAGCGATGATCGATCACAGGTGCCGCGGAGACGCGAAACGCCCGCCCGGCTCGACGGTCGCGTCGAGCCGGGCGGGCGTCCCGGACGTGCCCGGTGGTACGGGTGCGGACGGGCTCAGTGGCAGGTCACCGGCGGTCCGCAGCGGGTCGGCGGCCGGTCAGCGGTGTTCCTTGAGGGTCCGCTCGATCGTGCGCATGATGTCCTCCAGCGGGGCGTCCGTGCGCGCCACCGTCACCAGGACGTCGCCGGTGGTGCGCGCGGTCGCGGCCGGCGCGGCGGATGAGGAGTGCGAGGCGTGCGTACCGGCCGTGCGGCCGGCGCCTATGCCCGTGCCGAAGGTGTCCCGGACGATGGCGAAGGCGTGGTCCAGCTGCGCCTCCACGTCCCCCTGGCCGCCCGCTCGCAGCCAGCGCCGCAGCACATGGTTGTGCGCGGTGACGACCGCCGACGCGGCCACCTCCGCCAGCAGCGGGTCGTCGTTCCCGTCGTGGTGGTCACGCTCGTCGAAGTGGCCCAGCAGATACCGGGTGAACAGCCGCTCGTAGCGGGCCACCGAGGCGATCTCGCGCTCCCGCAGGGTGGGCACCTCCCGGGTGAGCCGGTAGCGCTCGACGGAGACCGCGGGCGACGCCGCGTACATCTTCATGACTTCCTTGATGCCCCGGCAGACCGTGTCCAGCGGGTGCTCGTGCGGCGGGGCGGCGTTCAGCACCGCCTCCGCCCGCACCAGGGTGTCGTCGTGATCGGGGAAGATCGCCTCTTCCTTGGAGCGGAAGTGGCGGAAAAACGTCCGGCGTGCGACCCCCGCCGCGGCGGCGATCTCATCGACGGTCGTCGCCTCGTACCCCTTGGTCGCGAACAGTTCCATGGCCGCGGCCGCCAGCTCGCGGCGCATCTTGAGGCGCTGCGCGGCGGCGCGGCTGCCCGCGGCGCTCTCGGGGGCGTCGGGTGCGGAGGTGGCACGGGAGGGCCGACGGGCGGGATCAGCGGGCTGGGACATGACCTGAACGTACTGCATCCGCGCGGGGGACCGCGCCTGTGGGCCCGCCCCCGGGGGCGGGCCGCTCACCCCGCCGAGCAGCCCGCCCCACTCCCCGTACGGCTCAGCGCCGGGCATATTCGCGGAAGCCACGCCCCGTCTTCCGGCCGAGGCACCCCGCGGCCACCAAGTGCTCCAGGAGGGGCGCCGGGGCCAGGCCCGGGTCGCGGAACTCGCGGTGCAGCACCCGCTCGATGGCGAGGGAGACGTCCAGACCGACCACGTCCAGGAGCTCGAACGGGCCCATCGGGTAGCCGCCGCCCAGCTTCATCGCGACGTCGATGTCGTCGAGCGAGGCGTAGTGCTCCTGCACCATCTTGATCGCGTTGTTCAGGTACGGGAAGAGCAGCGCGTTCACGATGAACCCGGCCCGGTCGCCACAGTCCACCGGATGCTTGCGGATCCTCGCGGTGACCTCCCGGACGGTGGCGTGCACCTCGTCCGCGGTCAGCACCGTACGGACGATCTCCACCAGCTTCATCGCCGGGGCCGGGTTGAAGAAGTGCATCCCGATGACGTCCTGCGGGCGCGAGGTGGCGCGGGCGCAGGCGACGACGGGAAGGGACGAGGTCGTGGTCGCCAGCACCGCGCCCGGCTTGCACACCTTGTCCAGCGTCGCGAAGAGCTGCCGCTTGATCTCCAGGTCCTCGGCGACCGCCTCGACCGCCAGGTCCACCTCGGCGAACGCGTCCAGCGAACCGGCCGGGGTGACCCGGGCCAGCGTCTCGTCACGCGCCTCGGCGGTCAGCCGGCCCTTGTCGACGGAGCGCGCGAGGGACTTGGCGATGCGCGCCTTCGCCGTCTCGGCCTTCTCCAGGGAGCGGGCGGCGAGCACCACGTCGTACCCGGCCTTCGCGAAGACCTCCGCGATCCCGCTCGCCATGGTTCCCGAGCCGGCGACGCCGACCGAGCGGACCTCACGGGTCGCACCCGTGACGGCCGTCTCCGCCGGGGTCCACGCGTCGCGCACCACGACCGGGCTGCCCGGCTCCTCGTACGTGTAGAAACCGCGGCCCGCCTTGCGGCCCGTCAGGCCCGCGTCGCTCAGCTGCCGCAGGACCGGCGCCGGGGCGTGCAGCCGGTCGCCCGACTCGGCGTACATGGCCTCGAGGACCGTACGGGCCGTGTCGACGCCGATCAGGTCGAGCAGGGCCAGCGGGCCCATCGGCAGGCCGCAGCCGAGCCGCATCGCGGCGTCGATGTCCTCGCGGGAGGCGTACTTCGACTCGTACATCGCGGCCGCCTGGTTCAGGTAGCCGAAGAGCAGCCCGTCCGCGACGAAACCGGGGCGGTCGCCGACCGCGACCGGCTCCTTGCCGAGCGCGTGGGCGAGGTCGGTGACGGCGGCGACGGCCTGCGGGGCGGTCAGCACCGAGGAGACCACCTCGACCAGCTTCATCGCCGGGGCCGGGTTGAAGAAGTGGAGCCCCAGCACACGCTCGGAGTGCGCCGAGTCGGCGGCCAGCCGGGTCACGGACAGCGCGTTGGTGCCGGTGGCGAGGATCGCGTCCGGACGGACGATGGAGTCCAGCGCGCGGAAGACCTGCTGCTTGAGCTCGTACGACTCGGGCACGACCTCGATCACGAGGTCCGCGTCGGCGGCGGCCTGGAGGTCGGAGAAGGTGCGGAAACGCGCCAGGATGTCGCGCCGCTGTTCCTCCGTGATCCGCTCACGGGCCACGGAGCGGGCGGTGGCCGCCTCCAGGGAGGCGACCGCGCGGCGGGCGGCCGCCTCACTGATGTCGATACCGATGACCTCGCGGCCGGCCCGGGCCAGGACCTCGGCGATGCCGGCGCCCATCGTGCCGAGGCCGACGACGGCGATGGTGGAGAGAGGGGTGTCCATCACGGGACTCCAGGGATGAGTGACGACTGATGAGGGGAGCGCGGGGGACGCGCTCGCGGCGCGAGGGCGTCCCGTCGCGGGCGTGCCGCGCGCAGGTCGCGCTGGAGAGACCGACGGACCCTGTCCCGGAGCCTCGTCGTACAGATGTGCCGAACCGACGGACACGTCACCCCTGGCCTTGCGGCAGGGGAGATGCCCCCAGGCGGCGGCTGCGTCACCAGGCCACCGCGAGGGCTGAAGCGGGTGTGTCCCGCTCACTTGAGCTTAACCGGCGGGTAACGAGCGCGCCAGTCCCGGTAACTCCCCGAGAAGTGTGACGCTGGCTACGCTGACGGCCATGGACGAGGAGCTCCGGTCGCTCACGGACCGGTTACGGGACGAGGCGGACGGATCCCCCGCCTACGAACGGCTGATCGCCGTAAGGAACCGCGAGGAGCTCGCCGCGGTCCTCACCCGGCCGGGACAGCCACTGTGGGCCCGCGAGATCGCCGCTTTCCGGCTCGGGCTCGCCGGCGACCGGCGGGCCTTCGAGGCGCTCGTCCTCCTCCTGAACCACCGCGACCCGGAGCGCTGCGTGTCCGCGGCCTACGCCCTGGCGCGGCTCGGCGACCCCCGGACGGCCCGGGCCGCCGCCGCCCTCGCCACCAACGAACTGCGCGTCGCCTACGCGCTGACCCCGGTACGGCTGCTCACCGAGCTGCGCGCGGCCGAGTCCGTCCCGGCGCTGATCACCGTGCTGGGGCGCCGCCTCGCCGCCCCGGGTGACCCGCACTGGCGCGTCGCCCTCGCCTGCGCGGAAGGCCTCGGCACCCTGGGCGACCCCCGCGCCCGGCCCGTCCTGGAGGCGGCCCGCCGCCACCCGCGCCTCACCGCCGCCGCGGCGAAGGCGCTCACGCTGTTACGGACGGACGGCGCGCCCGCCCCGTGACAGGGGCCCTGACAGGGGCCGGGCGCAGCGGAGCTCCGGGAGCGAGGCGCCCCCGATCTCCCACAGCTCCTCCGTGCCGTCGGGGGCGAAACCGAAGGCCTCGTAGAAGCGGCGCGCACGGCTGTTGTCCTTCAGGACCCACAGGCGCATGGCCGGGTACCCGGCGGCCGTGGCGCGGGCGGCCGACTCCAGCAGCAGGGCGCGGCCCACCCCCGTGGAGAGGTGCGCCGGGTCGACGTACAGCGCGTACAGCTCGGCGTCGGCGGTCACGGCCCCCCCGTCGCGGTACGGCCCGTGGCACGCCCAGCCCACCACCTCACCGGCGCGTTCCGCGACCAGGTTGACCACCTCCGCGGGGGCCGCCGCGAGGTGGTCGCGGCGGCGGGCGGTCTCCTCCGGGACGCTCATCGCGGACAGGAAGGCGTCGGGGACCAGCCCCTGATACGCGAACTGCCAGCCCCTCACCCGGATGCGGGCGACCGCCGCGCAGTCGGTCGCCGCCATCCCCCGTACACCCACGGTCATCCGACCTCCCCCACCGGTCGCTCGCCCACCTCATCCTGGCGCACGGCGATCAGAAACGGGGAACCCTTTTCCGGTGGGGCGGCTCCACCGCGCGCGCCGGGCGGGCCGGTTGCGGGTCCGGGGTGGCCGCGCACACCGCGTCCGCCACGCCCACGCCGGCGCCGCGCGGCACGGCGCCCGTCTCCAGGTACCGCGCCAGATGGCCGTCCAGGCAGGCGTTGCCGCCCAGCGTGATCGCGTGGTTGCCGCCGCCCTCCTCGACCACCAGGCTGGAGCCGCGCAGCTGCTGGTGGACGGTGACGCCACCGCCGTACGGCGTGGCCGCGTCGTCCGTCGCCTGGAACAGCAGGACCGGCGGCAGAGCGTCGTTCGTCACGTCCGGCGGGGTCAGCCCGTCGACCGGCCAGAACGCGCACGGCGCGTTGTACCAGGCGTTGTTCCAGGTGGAGAAGGGCGCCTTGGCGTGCGTGGCCCAGTTGTCGCGGAGCCACACGCCCCACTCCCGCGGCCACACGGCGTCCCGGCACTGCACCGCCGCGTACACCGAGTACCCGTTGTCGTCCGTCGCGTCGGACGCCGCCAGCGCCCCGTACGCCTCGACGAGCGGATCGGGGTCCTGCTCGTTGACGTAGGCCGAGAACGCCTCCGCGAGCCGGGGCCAGAAGCCGTTGTAGTAACCGCCCGGCAGGAACGTGTCCTCCAGCTCGGCCGGGCCGACCTTCTTGCCCGCCGGCGTCTTCTTCAGCGTCTCCCGCATGGTGTACCAGCGGGCCTCGACCTCCGCCGGGTCGGTGCCGAGGCGGTACGTCGCGTCGTGCTTCGCCACCCACGCCATGAACGCCTTGTGGCGGGCGTCGAAGGCGAGGTCCTGCGCCATGTTCGCGCCGTACCAGACCGCGTGCGGGTCGACGACCGAGTCCAGCACGACCCGCCGCACCCGCTGCGGGAACAGCTTGGCGTAGACGGCGCCCAGGTACGTCCCGTACGAGTACCCGAAGTAATTGATCTTCTCCGCGCCGAGGGCCCGGCGGATCACCTCCAGGTCCTTCGCCGCGTCGACCGTGCCCAGGTGCGGCAGCAGGTCGCCGTACTTGTCCCCGCAGGACTTCGCGAAGGACGCGGCCCGCACCAGGTTGCTCCGCTCCGTCTCGTGGTCGAGCGGCCGGGAGTCGGGGCGCACGGGCGTGAAGTAGCCGGGCTCGCAGTCGAGCGCCGGCCTGCTCGCGCCCACGCCCCGCGGATCGAATCCGATGATGTCGTACTGCGCCGCCACCTTCGCCGGCAGCGAGGCCGCCACGAACCCGGCCATCGTGCGCCCGCTCGCCCCCGGGCCGCCCGGGTTCACCAGCAGCGGGCCCTGGAAGGTCTTCGCGGTGTGGGGGATCCGCGACAGCGCCAGGGTGATCCGCTCGCTCCGCGGGTCGTCGTGGTCGAGCGGCGCCTGCACCGTCGCGCACTGGAGCCTGGGGTACTCGTCGGTGGCGCATGCCTTCCACACGGGGCCGGGCGCGGTGGCCCGGGGCTCCGCCGTGGACGGTCCGGCGGTCACCGCGCCCGCCACCAGAGCTCCGGCGGCGATCAGCACCCCTGCGCGTTTCTGCATATGGCCTCCCGAGCCGGCGGAACGGTCCCTCGGCGGATCGTCCCCGCATTCCGGCCCGGAAGGTCATGTTCCGATCGGAGTTGACCCGATCAGAGGAGGGTGAGCTGCGTGGGCCGCGCGGCCTCCGGCCCGGGTGGCACGACGGGAGCGCGGCGTGCGGCGCCCGGCCGCGAGGGCCCTATGCCGAACTCGTCGGCCAGTTCGTGCACCTGACGGGTGATCCGGCGCTGATACCACTTGGGGGCGTACGCACCGTCCGCGTACATCCGCTCGTACCGCTCCACCAGGTGGGGGTGGTGCCGGTGCAGCCAGGTCATGAACCACTCCCGCGCCCCCGGCCGCAGATGCAGCACGAGCGGGGTCACGGAGGTCGCCCCGGACTCGGCGATAGCGCGGACCGTGGCGCGCAGCTGGTCGGGGTGGTCGCCCAGGAACGGGATGACCGGCGCCATCAACACCCCGCACCCGATGCCGTGGTCGGTCAGCGTCCGTACGACGTCGAGGCGGCGCTCCGGCGCGGGAGTGCCCGGCTCGACCGTGCGCCACAGCTCGCGGTCGGTGAAGCCGACCGAGACGGAGATGCCGACCTCCGTCACCTCCGCCGCCTGGACCAGCAGGTCCAGGTCGCGCAGGATCAGCGTCCCCTTGGTGAGGATCGAGAACGGGTTGGCGTGGTCGCGCAGGGCGGCGATGATGCCGGGCATCAGCCGGTAGCGGCCTTCCGCCCGCTGGTAGCAGTCGACGTTCGTGCCCATGGCGATGTGCGCGCCGTGCCAGCCCGGGGAGGCGAGGCGGCGGCGCAGCAGCTCGGGTGCGTTGACCTTGACGACGATCCGGGAGTCGAAGTCCAGTCCGGTGTCCAGGTCGAGATAGCTGTGCGTCTTGCGGGCGAAGCAGTACACGCACGCGTGCGTGCAGCCCCGGTACGGATTGACCGTCCATTCGAACGGCATCCGTGAGGCCCCGGGCACCCGGTTCACGATCGAACGGGCCCGCACCTCGTAGAAGGTGATGCCGCGGAATTCGGGCGTGTCGAACGTACGGGTGGTCACGGCGTCCGTACCGAACAGCACGGCCTCCCCGGCCCCGGTCGGGTTGTCGCTCAGATTGTCCCAGCGCATGGACGCCTCCTCGGGTAGCACTGACCAGAGAATAGAACAGATGTTCCCATGATCGCCTCTGGTCGGATTTGGGCGCGCCCCGCGCAGGTGATTGGCTGGGGTCTCCCTTTACGAACGAGTGCTGGAGGACAAGGCATGGCGCAGGTCGAGGCCACGACGGAGCGGGTCATCGCGGCGGACGCGGAGACGGTGTTCGACGCGCTGGCCGACTACCAGGGCACCCGCGCGAAGCTGCTGCCGGAGCACTTCAGCGAGTACGAGGTGCGCGAGGGCGGCGACGGCGAGGGCACTCTCGTCCACTGGAAGCTCCAGGCCACCAGCAAGCGCGTCCGCGACTGCCTGCTGGACGTCACCGAGCCGACCGACGGCCGGCTCGTGGAGAAGGACCGCAACTCCTCCATGGTCACCACCTGGACCGTCACCCCGGCCGGTGAGGGCCGCTCCAAGGCCGTCGTCACGACCGTGTGGAACGGCGCCGGCGGCATCGGCGGCTTCTTCGAGCGGACCTTCGCCCCCAAGGGCCTCGCCCGCATCTACGACGAGGTGCTGGCCAAGCTGGCCGCCGAGGTCGAGAAGTAGTCCAGCGGCAGCGGTCACCGATTCGGGTGGTCCTCCCGTCGGCTCCCCGGCGCCCGCCGCGCGGGGAGCGGCGGGAAACCACCTGATGGACGGGCGGCCACCGCCACCCCTCCGCACCCTGCGAACCCGCCTTGCCCGGCGCCACCAGCGGCCACCTCCCGCTCCGACAGCTCGGTTCGGGCATCGGCGCCGCCGCCGTCGGGACCCTCTTCGTCGTCGAGGGCGTCACCGAGGGCGGGATCACGGCGTACGGGGGCACCCCGGTACACGGGGAGGCGACGGCGCGGGTCTTCCTGCCGTCGGCCGCCGTGCTCGTCCTCGGACTGCTCCTCGCCTGCCTCCTCAAGGGGAGACCGCCGGTGTCCCACCACACCACCGCCGCCTCGCCTCCGCCCCCCTGGCCCGCACCACCCCCGACGGCGACGTCCGCACCCCCGGCCGGGCGGCCCCGCCGCGCGACTCCGGCGTCGCGGTGTGCGGCACCGTCCGGCACCAGGACGGCAGCCGCGTACGAGCGCCGCCCTCACCCTCGTCGACGGGCAGGGACGGCGGATCGGACGCGACGCGAGCGGCGAGGACGGCCGCTACGCGCTGACCGTGCCCGGCCCCGGCTCGTACGTGATGATCGCCGCGGCCGGCGGCCCCAGGCCGCCACCGTCACCGTCGGCGAGCACCCGGTCGACCTCGACGTGGCGCTCGGCGGCGCCGGACGGCTCACCGGCCGCGTCGTCACCGCCGACGGCACGCCCCTACGCGACGCGGCGGTCACCCCGACCGACGTCTGCGGCGACGTCGTCGCCGCCACCCGCACCGGGCGGGACGGCGACCACGCCCTCACCGGACTGGTGGCGGGCGAGCACACCCTCGCCGCGAGCGCCCCCGCCCACCGGCCCGCCGCCCTGCCGGTGAACGTGCGGGCGTACCGCGAGACCCGGCAGGACATCGAGCTCGCCGGCGGCGCGCCGCTGGGCGGCAGCGCGCGGGCCACCGGCCCGCCACCCCGTGGAGGACGCCCGCGTGACGCTGCTGGACGCCCCCGGCAATGTCGTCGACGCCCTCACCACCGGCCCGGACGGGCTGTGCCGTTTCGCCGACCTCTCCTCCGGCGCGTACACCGTCATCGCCTCCGGATACCCGCCGGTGGCGACGGTGCTGCGGGTGGCGGGCGGCGGACGCACCGAACGCGATGCGCGGCGCGGGCACGGGGACTGACCGCCCGGGCCGGGGACGTGTGCCGGGGCGACCCGGCGTGCGGGACTCAGCCGGTCTTGCCGCGGCCCGACATCGCGTCGCGCAGCCGGTCGACCAGCCCGGCGCCCGGGGCGAGCAGCTTGTTGGCCGGGGGCTTGTCCGGGGCGGACGGGTGGGGGCGCGTCGGCGCCGTCTTCTTGGCCTGGCGGACCTTGTCGCCCAGCTGCTCCAGCACCTCGGGGGAGCACGCGTCCCGCAGCCGGGGGAAGAGGTTGTTCTCCTCGTCGAGAATGTGCGCCCTGATCTCCGTCATCAACTTGCTGATCAGCATGTCGAAACGGGGATCGTCCGCCGCGCAGCCCTCCAGGTCCTTCATGGTGCGCTCGGCGGCGGCATGGTCGTTCAGCTCCTTGTCGGCGAGCGCGTCACCACCGGTGATGTGCTCGCGCACGGCCGGGTAGAGGTACTCCTCCTCGGCGACCGAGTGCCGGACCAGCTCGATGGTGGCCTGGTCCGCGTACTGCTTGCGCCGCTCGTCACCGGGCGGCAGCTCCTCGATGTTGGTGAAGAGCTCCTCCACTTCCTCGTGGTCGTGCGTCAGCTCGGCGATCACATCTCCGCCATGTCCCACGGGCGTCACTCCTCTGTGCGAATCCTGCGATTGCGGAAGTGCCATGATGTGGGCCAGGCCACTTTCGCTTCGTGAGCCACGCCATTTGAGGCGGTGAATTGCGGCGGTAGCGTTCCGGCGTGTCCCCAGACCTCAGCCCGCTCATCGCGGCCACCGCCCAGTGGCTGACCCGCGCCTACCCGTCCGGTGGCGGCGCGCTGGAGTCCGCCCTCGCCGGCGTACAGGCGCGGCAGGCGGTGACGGTCGCGGCATGGCTGCGCTACCCCACCGAGATGGACGCCGCGCTGGTCGCGTTCGCGGGGCCGGGAGGCTCGGCCCGGCTCGACTGGATCACCGGCGCGGACGGCGACGCGACGGCGGGCGAGGACCCGTGGCGCACCTGGGTCGACGAGGTCGTCGCCAGCTGGGCCGCCGCGCTGCTCAGCACGCCGGGCCTGGCCGCCACCGCGATGGGCGTCCTCGTCGCGTCCGGCCGCATGGACGGCCCGCCGGTCGACTTCCGGCGCCTGGTGACACCCGACGAGCACGACCGGCGGGCCGCATCGCTCCTGCGTCACCCCGATCTGCTCGCCCCGATAGCGGACCTCCACCGCGCCGAACTGCTCGACCGGCTCGCCCTGGCGGTCTGACGCCCGGGGCGGTCTGAGCGCCGAGATCCGACGTCCGGGGCGGTCCCACGGCTGGGAGGGCCCGAGGACTGTGACGGTCCGACGGCCTCAGCCGCCGTCGGTCGACGTCCCGCCATTCCCGCCGCCCGTGTCCGCGCCCGCGCCCGTGTCCGCGCCCGTGTCCGCGTCCGTCCGCGCCGCCGTCAGCGTCCGGATCACCTCGTCGTCGCCCACCTGGTCGAAGTCCAGGTACCACTGGCCCACCGACGAGAACGGCCGCGGCTGGTGCAGGTACACCAGCTCGTCCGCCTCCGCCGCCACCAGCCGCGCCGCCTCCGCCGCGCACACCGGCACGGCCATGACCACCCGCGCCGGTGCCATGTTCCGCACCGCCCGCAGCGCGGCGCGCGCGGTGACGCCGGTGGCCAGCCCGTCGTCGACCACGACGACGGTGCGGCCGCGGACGTCCGGCATCGGGCGGCCACCGCGGTACAGCTCCTCCCGGCGGCGCAGCTCGGTCCGCTCGCGCGCCACGGTCGGCGCCAGGCGCTCCTCCGTCAGACCGAGCGCGGCCAGCGTCCGCCGGTCGTACAGCGGAGGGGCCTCCCCGGCCACCGCGCCGACCCCGAGCTCCGGGTTGTACGGCGCGCCGATCTTGCGGACGACGAGCACGTCCAGGGGCGCGCCCAGAGCCGTGGCGATCTCGTCGGCCACCGGCACACCGCCCCGCGGCAGGGCCAGCACGATCGGGTCCGTCAGCGTGCCGTCGCGCTGCCGCTCGGCGAGGCGGGCGGCGAGCTCCCGCCCGGCCTCTCTGCGGTCGCGTAGAAGCACGGCTGCCTCACTTCCCTCGCCCCACGGGCCACCCGGGCCGCGTCACTCCCATGGGACGATCGCGCTCATGGGGCGGAACCAGTCCCGCGCGGCGGCCGCGGCCTGCTCCAGCGCGCCCGGCTCCTCGAAGAGGTGTGTCGCCCCCGGCACCACGTGGATGCGGTACGGGGCCCTCAGCCGCTCCGCGGCCTCCTCGTTCAGCCGCAGCACGTGATGGTCCGCCCCGCCGACCACGAACAGCACCGGCGCCCGTACGGCCGCCAGCGCGTCGCCCGCCAGATCCGGCCTGCCGCCCCGCGACACGACGGCCCGCACGCGTTCCGGACGCTCCGCCGCCGCCACCAGCGCCGCCGCCGCGCCCGTACTGGCGCCGAACAGCCCCACCGGCAGCCGCGCCGTGTCCGGCTGGGCGGCGAGCCAGTCCACGGTGGCCGTCATACGCCGGCCCAGCAGCGGGATGTCGAAGCGCAGCGCCGCGGTGACCATGTCGACGCGCTCCTCCGCCTGGGTGAGCAGATCGACGAGCAGGGTGCCCAGGCCCGCGTCCCGGAGAACCCCGGCCACCGCCCGGTTGCGCGGGCTGTGCCGGGAGCTGCCGCTGCCGTGGGCGAAACTCACCAGGCCGTGCGCGTCCGCCGGCAGCGACAGGTCTCCGACCAGGGGGGCGTCCCCGGCGTCGATGCGGACGGTCCGCTCCGACGGAGTCGTCATCGAACCCACCTCCGCTGCTCCGCGCGGGCTCCCCACGCCCGCCGGGGTACCCACCGCCGCCCGGGACATGCGGCGCGCGGGGTCTGTTTCGTGACGCGGCCCGCTCGGTAGGGTCGGAACTCCGGGCACAGCGGACCCGGTGAGAACGGAGCGGCCTTGAAGATCCTCATCAGCGCCGACATGGAGGGCGCCACCGGCGTCACCTGGCCCGCCGACGTGCTGCCCGGCACCCCCCAGTGGGAGCGCTGCCGCTCCCTGTTCACCTCCGACGTCAACGCCGCCGTCCTCGGGTTCCTCGACGGCGGCGCCGACAAGGTCCTCATCAACGAAGCCCACTGGACCATGCGCAACCTGCTGCTGGAGCACCTCGACGAGCGCGCCGAGATGATCACCGGGCGCCACAAGACGCTCTCCATGGTCGAGGGGGTCCAGCACGGTGACGTGGACGGCGTCGCCTTCGTCGGCTACCACACGGGCGCGGGCAGCGAAGGCGTCCTCGCCCACACCTACCTCGCCAACTCCATCACCGGCGTGTGGCTGAACGGCGTCCGCGCGAGCGAGGGCCTGCTCAACGCCCATGTCGTCGCCGAGTACGGCGTCCCCGTCATCCTCGTCACCGGCGACGACCTGACCTGCGACGACGCCCTCGGCTACGCCCCCGAGGCCCGCAAGGTCGCCGTCAAGGACCATGTGTCGCGGTACGCGGCGGTGTGCCGCACCCCCACCCGTACGGCCGCCGACATCCGTGCCGCGGCCCAGGAGGCGACCGCTCTCGCCGTACGGTACGAACCGGTGCGCGGCGGGCCGTTCACCGTGGAGCTGGAGTTCGACGCCGAGCACCTCGCGGCGGCGGCCACCGTCGTACCGGGCGTGGCGGCGAGCGGGGAGCGGCGCGTCGCCCACACCAGCGAGACGATGTACGAGGGCATTCGCACCTTCAAGGCGGTCACCACGATCGTCTCGGCCGCGGTGGAGGAGCAGTATGGCTGACGTGACCCCCTACGACACTTCCGGCAGCACGCCGTTCGACACGGACTCGCAGGCGCTCGACGAGGTGGTCACCTTCACCTCCGAGCTCATCAGGATCGACACCACCAACCGGGGCAGCGGCGACTGCCGGGAGCGGCCCGCCGCCGAGTACGTCGCCGAGCGGCTCGCCGACGCCGGGCTCGAACCGGCGCTGCTGGAGCGCACCCCGGGCCGTACCAACGTGGTGGCCCGCATCGAGGGCACCGACCCCTCCGCCGACGCGCTCCTCGTGCACGGCCACCTCGACGTGGTACCGGCCGACGCCGACGACTGGGACGTGCACCCCTTCTCCGGGGAGATCCGCGACGGGCTGGTGTGGGGCCGGGGCGCCGTCGACATGAAGAACATGGACGCGATGATCCTCGCCGTCGTGCGCGAGTGGGCGCGCCACGGCATCCGGCCCCGCCGCGACATCGTCATCGCGTACACCGCCGACGAGGAGGCCAGCGCCGCCGACGGCGCCGCCCATCTCGTACGCCACCACCGGCACCTCTTCGAGGGCTGCACGGAGGGCATCGGCGAGTCCGGCGCCTACACCTTCCACGCCGGACCCGACCTGGAGATCTACCCGATCGGGGCGGGGGAGCGCGGCACCGCCTGGCTCAAGTTGACCGCCGAGGGCCGGGCCGGGCACGGCTCCAAGGTCAACCGGGAGAACGCGGTCAGCCGGATCGCCGAGGTCGTCGCCCGCATCGGGCGGCACCAGTGGCCGGTGCGCCTGACCCCGACCGTGCGCGCGGCCCTGACCGAACTCGCCGCGCTGTACGGCGTCGAGGCCGATCCCGACGCGGACGACTTCGACGCGGACACGCTGCTGGGCAAGCTGGGCCACGCCGCCGCCCTCGTCGAGCCGACGATCCGCAACAGCGCCAACCCGACCATGCTGCAGGCCGGTTACAAGGTCAACGTGATCCCGGGAGTCGCCACCGCCCACGTGGACGGACGCGTGCTGCCCGGCTCCGACCTGGAGTTCGCCGAGACCATGGACATGCTCACCGGACCGGATGTGGAATGGGAGTTCCAGCACCAGGAGATCGCCCTCCAGGCGCCCGTCGACTCACCGACGTACGCGAAACTCCGCGCCGCGCTGGAGCACTTCGAACCGGACGCGCACGTCGTGCCGTTCTGCATGTCCGGCGGTACGGACGCCAAGCACTTCGCCCGCCTCGGCATCACCGGCTACGGCTTCGCACCGCTGCGGCTGCCGGTCGGCTTCGACTACCAGGCGCTCTTCCACGGCGTCGACGAACGCGTCCCCGTCGAGGCGCTGCACTTCGGCATCCGCGTCCTGGACCACTATCTGCAGACCGCGTAACGACCGCACGCCCAGCGCACGAGCACCGCACGAAGACCGCACGACCACCGCACCTGGACCGCGTAAGGGGGAGCGCCCGGAATGGTACCCACGGGGGCTTACGGAACCTGGCCGTCACCCATCGAGGCGTCGCTCGCCGCGGCGCGCGACGGACATCCCGAGTACGTCGCCGCCGTCGGCGACGAGGTGTGGTGGACCGAGCCGCGCCCCACCGAGGACGGCAGGCGCACCCTCGTCCGCAGACACGCCGACGGCACCGAGGAGCCGGTGCTCCCCGCACCGTGGAACGTCCGCACCACGGTCCTGGAGTACGGCGGGCAGCCGTGGGCCGGAGCGGTCCGGGAAGCCGGCCCGCTGGTGGTTTTCAGCCACTTCCCCGACCAGCGCCTGTACGCGTACGAACCGGACGGCGACACACCCCCGCGGCCGCTCACCCCGCTGTCCCCGGTGGGCGGCGGGCTGCGCTGGGCGGACCCGGTCATCCACCTCGACCTCGGCGAGGTGTGGTGCGTCCTGGAGGAGTTCACCGGCGAACGCCCCGGTGACGTGCGGCGCGTCATCGCCGCCGTGCCGCTCGACGGGTCGGCCGCCGGCGACCGGACCGCCGTACGCGAACTGACGGACGGCCGGCACGGGTTCGTCACCGGGGCGCGCCGCTCCCCGGACGGGCGGCACGTCGCGTGGATCGCCTGGGACCACCCGCGGATGCCGTGGGAGGGCACCGTCGTACTGACCGCGGAGGTGAACGGGAGCGGCCCCTTCACCGGGGTCCGGCAGGTGGCCGGGGGCGACGACGAGGCGGTCTGCCAGGTGGACTGGGCGGCGGACGGCTCGCTGCTGTACGTCTCGGACGGCGGGGGCTGGTGGGAGCCGTACCGCCTGCGGCCCGGGTCGGGCCCGCAGAGCCTGTGCACGGGCCGGACGGAGGAGTTTGGCGGCCCGCTGTGGCAGATCGGGCTGAGGTGGTTCCACCCCCTGGACAACGGCCTGGTCGCCGTCGTCCACGGCAGGGGCGCCACCAGCCTCGGCATACTCGACCCCGAGACCGGTGAACTCGTCGACGCGCCCGGCCCCTGGACCGCGTGGACGCCCACGCTCGCCGTGCACGGCACCCGCGTCTTCGGCGTCGCGGCCAGCCCTCGCAGCGCGTACGAGGTGGTCGAACTCGACACCAGCACCGGCCGGACACGGGTCATCGGCTCCCCGCACGACGACCCGGTCGACCCGGCGTACTACCCGGAACCGCAGATCCGCACCTTCACCGGCCCCGACAACCGCGAGATCCACGCCCACATCTACCCGCCGCACAGCCCCGACCGGATCGCACCCGACGACGAACTCCCGCCCTTCGTGGTGTGGGCCCACGGCGGCCCGACCGGGCACGTCCCGCTCGTACTCGACCTGGAGATCGCCTACTTCACCTCACGAGGCATCGGCGTCGCGGAGGTCAACTACGGCGGCTCCACCGGCTACGGTCGGGCCTACCGGGAACGGCTGCGGGGGCAGTGGGGCGTCGTCGACGTCGAGGACTGCGCCGCCGTCGCCGAGGCGCTCGCCGCCGAGGGCACCGCCGACCCGGCCCGGCTGGCGATCCGCGGCGGCAGCGCGGGCGGCTGGACCGCCGCCCTGTCACTGGCCGCCACTCGTCTCTACGCCTGCGGCACCCTCCTCTACCCGGTCCTCGACCTGACCGGATGGGCCGAGGAGGCCCACGACTTCGAATCGCGCTACCCGGAGTACCTGATCGGCCCGCCCGACGAGGTCCCGGCCCGCTACCGGGAGCGCGCCCCGCTCTCCCTCGTCGACCGGATCACCGCACCGTTCCTGCTGCTGCAGGGCCTCGACGACGTCGTGTGCCCGCCCGCGCAGAGCGAACGGTTCCTCGCCGCGATGGCGGGGCGCGGCACTCCGCACGGCTACCTCGCCTTCGCGGGGGAGGGGCACGGCTTCCGGCGCGCCGACACCATGATCCGCGCCCTGGAGTCGGAACTCTCCCTGTACGTCCAGACGTTCGGCATCACCCGCTTCGACGTCCCCCCGCTGGAGCTGAGGAAATGACGCCGCGTCAACGCCCGCGCCGCCTCCGCTCCGGCGACCGGGTCGCCGTCGTGGCGCCCAGCGGACCGGTGCCCGAGGAACGGCTCCAGGCGGGGCTCGACATCCTGCGCGGCTGGGACCTCGACCCGGTGGTGATGCCCCACGTCCTCGACTCGCGCCTCGGCTACCTCGCGGGCGACGACGAGGCGCGCGCCCGCGATCTGACGGACGCCTGGTGCGACCCCGCCGTCGCCGGGGTGATCTGCGCGCGCGGAGGGTACGGCGCGCAGCGCGTGGTCGACCTGCTCGACTGGCCGGCGATGCGGGCGGCGGGCCCCAAGGTGTTCGTCGGCTACAGCGACGCCACGGCGCTCCATGAGGCGTTCGCGGAGCGCATGGGGATCGTCACCCTGCACGGCCCGATGGCCGGGGTGGTGCCCTTCCTCAAGGACGCCCGCACCCAGGACTCGCTGCGCGCCACGCTCTTCGCGCCCGAGTCCGTGCGCACCCTGGGCCCGGACACCGCGCGCCCCCTGGTGCCCGGGCGGGCGCGCGGTGTCACACTGGGCGGCTGCCTCGCCCTGCTCGCCGCCGACCTGGGCACCCCGCACGCCCGCCCGTCCGCGGCGGGGGGCCTGCTGCTCCTGGAGGACGTGGGCGAGGAGCCGTACCGCATCGACCGCATGCTCACCCAGTTGCTGCGCGCCGGCTGGCTCGACGGCGTGGCCGGTGTCGCGCTGGGCTCCTGGGAGGAGTGCGGCCCGTACGAGGAGGTACGGGCCACGCTGCTGGACCGCCTGGGCGGCCTGGGTGTCCCGATCGCCGAGGAGTTCGGCTTCGGCCACGGCCCGACGGCCCTCACCATGCCGCTCGGGGTGCCCGCCGTCCTGGACGCGGAGGCGGGCACGATCACGCTGGACGCGCCCGCCCTGCGGTGAGCCGGATCAGGCGGTGGTGCAGGCGGCGCCGTTGAGCGTGAAGGCGGCGGGCCGGCCGTTCGCGCCGTCCCAGGTGGCGAGGAAGCCCAGGGTGACGGAGCCGTTCGCCGGGATCGTCGCGGTGTAGGAGGCCGGGGTCACGGCGACGGCGGACCCGGCCTGCGCGGGCGTACCGCCCCACATCTGGGTGACCCGCTGCCCGTCGGGGAACGTCCAGCCCAGTCGCCAGCCGCTCACGGGGGCCGCCGTGGTGTTGCGTACCGTCACCTCGGCCTGGAAGCCCCCGCCCCACTGGTGGGTGACCCGGTAGGCGACCGCGCAGCCCGGGGCCGGGTCGCCGCCGCCGGGACCGCGGTAGACGCTCGCCTCCTTCGCGGTACGGGCGATGCCGTCCACGCCGTGGAAGAGGCGTCGGCCCCAGTCGGTGAGCGCGGCGGGGTCGAAGGCGGTGGCCATGTCGAGGTATTCGACGCCGCCGCCGTTACCGCTCCAGGACCAGCCGAGGTAGCCCAGGCCGAGGGCCTGCGCGGTCGCCAGGATCGCGTCCTCGTCGGGGTTGCCGTCGGAGTGGTCGTGGCCGAACTCGCCCACGACGATGGGCAGCCGGGCGGCGACGAAGCGCTTCAGGTAGTCCTCGACTTCGGCGGCGGTGTCGAAGACGCCGTACATGTGGATGGAGAAGACGGTGTTGCGCAGCGGGTCGGCCGCGAGGACGGACGCGGCGTTGTCGCGCATGGTGAACGACCAGT
The DNA here is from genome assembly GCF_040612535.1 of Streptomyces sp. NPDC006368. Lineage (NCBI taxonomy): Bacteria > Bacillati > Actinomycetota > Actinomycetes > Kitasatosporales > Streptomycetaceae > Streptomyces > Streptomyces sp. NPDC006368. The sequence continues at coordinate 186,227 of NZ_JBEXQK010000006.1, read as the reverse complement.
CCTGGCCCCAGTTGGGCGCGTCGACCATGAGGGTGTGGGTGAACCCGGCGGTGCGCAGGGCCCGGACGGCGGCCTTGGTGTCGGCGGTCCAGCCGGACGCGTTCGTGTTGCCGTACGGCTCATTGCCGATGTTGACGATGACGTACCGCTCCTGGCCCTTGAGCGCGTCGGCCACGCCGGTCCAGTACTCGACCGCGCGGGAGAGCGGGACGGCGGCGCTCTGCTCGCCGTAGCCGGTGGTGTCGTGGACCTCCAGGACGCAGATGAGCCGGTTCTCCTTGCACAGCCCGACGACGCGGGCGACGTCGGCGGAGTCGTTCCTGGCCCACTGGTCACCGGAACTGAGCACCACGCGCACGGTGTTGGCGCCGAGCGCCTTGATGTCCCGGAAGGACGAGGTACGGGTGGGATACCAGGTGTGGGCGTGGTTCACGCCGCGCATCACGAAGTCGCTGCCGTCGGCTTCCAGCAGCCGGCCGGTCTCGCCGAGGTGGAAGCCCGTGGCCGGTTCGGCCGCCGAGGCGGGTCCGGCGACGGGGGCGGAGAGGAGCAGGGAAAGCAACAGAAGGAGGGGGGTTGCGATGGCCCGACGTAATCGCATGCGGGGCTCCTGGAGAGTGGGGGAGGGGGAGTGGGAGCGCTCCCATGGGGTCAGGGACATCAAGCCAGAGCCCGCCGGGAGTGTCAACGGCCCGCGCGGCATCGCCCGGAGTCACCATGGACACCATGACGGAACCCGCAGACACCCCGGACGCCCCCGCCCCCGATCCGGCCGACGCCCGGGTGGCCGAGCGCCTCGTCCCCTTCTGGCTGGAGGAGGCGGCCCGCTACGACGCGCCCGCGGCCGAGGAGGCGAGGCGCGGTTGGGAGCAGGGTCGTCTGTCGCCCGACGCCGCGCGCGAACTGGCCGACTGGGTCACCGCCCGGGTCACCGACACGGGCTTCAACGAGGACGAGGGCCCCACCCCGGACGGCCCCGCCCGCATCGGCGTCGCCGACAAGGCCGCCGTCCACCGGTGGCTGGCGGCGCAGGGGTACGACATCTGAGCACGCCCGCCCGGTGGAGTGGGCAGGATGCGGGAAACTCGCGCACACGCGTTGAGGTGGTCCGGCACGTGTCGCACGATGAGCCCGGCTGCTTCCTTGCCGTCGGTTTGCCCTCGGCGCTCCCGGTGCCCCCGGTGTGGAGGCCCTTCGTGTCGTCGTCGCGCGCCGCCCTGCCCCGACTCCGTACGCCCCTGGCTCCGGCGGTCGGTGCCGCGCTCGCCGCGCCACTCGTCGCCGCTCCGCTTCCGTCGTCGCCCGCCGTCGCCGCCCCGGCGGCGCCACCGGCCGCGGCGGGCCGGCCGGTGGCGCCGGGCCGACAGCGGCACCGAGCACGCTGGCGCCCACCGTCACCGCGCTGACGTGCACCGTCACGCTTCCCGGGATGGCCCACCGGTACGAGACGGGTCACCGGCTCCGGTTCGTCCTCGCCGCGGGCTACGGCGCGTACGCCGGCACCCGCGGCATCCAGCCGGTGACCGTCACCGGCGCCCCGCAGGACACCTGCATCCTCGAACTGCCCGTGGTCAGCGGGACGCCGCGATGGCCGCGTAACCCGGGCGGATCACCTCGTCGATGATCCGCCGGCGCTCCGGCAGCGGCAGGAACGCGGCCTCGACGGCGGCGATCGTGAACTCCTCGAAGACCTCGGGGCCGTAGCCGAAGGCGTCCACCATGTGCTGGAACTCGCGGCTCATGGTGGTGCCGGAGACCAGGCGGTTGTCGGTGTTCAGCGTGATGCGGAAGCCGAGGCGGCGCAGCTGGTCGATCGGGTGCGTCGCGTAGTCCTTCGCGGCGCCCGTCTGGAGGTTGGAGGTCGGGCAGACCTCCAGGGCGATGCGGTTGTCCCGGACGTACGCGGCGAGGTGGCCGAGCGTGGCGGAGCCGTCCTCGTGCGTCCGGATGTCGTCGGTGATGCGGACGCCGTGGCCGATGCGCTCGGCACCGCAGACCTGCACCGCCTCGTGGATCGACTCCGCGCCGACGGCCTCGCCCGCGTGGATGGTGAAGTGGCAGTTGTGCCGCTTGAGGTGCTGGAAGGCGGGCAGGTGGCGGGCCGGCGGGTTGCCGATCTCGCCACCGGCGATGTCGAAGCCGGCCACGCCGCGCTCGCGGTGGGCGACGGTCAGCTCGGCTATCTCCAGCGAGCGGTCCGTGTGGCGCATGCCGGTCAGCAGCGTGCCGACGGTGATGCGTCCACCGGCGCGGCGCTCGCCCTCCCGGAAGCCGTCGTTCACGGCCTCGACGACCTCGTCGAGGCTCAGACCGGCGGCGAGGTGCTGCTCGGGGGCGTACCGCACCTCGGCGTAGACCACGCCGTCCGCCGCCAGGTCCTCGGCGCACTCGGCCGCGACGCGGAAGAGCGCGTCGCGGGTCTGCATCACCGCACAGGTGTGGGCGAACGTCTCCAGGTAGCGCTCCAGCGAGCCGGAGTCGGCGGCGTCACGGAACCACACCGCGAGGGCGGCCGGGTCCTCGGTCGGCAGGCCGGTGTAGCCGCACGCGCGGGCCAGCTCGATGATCGTGGCGGGGCGCAGGCCGCCGTCCAGGTGGTCGTGGAGGACGGCCTTGGGTGCGTGGCGGATCCAGTCGGCAGCGGCGGGGGCGTCGGCGGGAACGTTGTCAGACAAGTGCATGGGGCGGGAGTGTACGCCACGGCCCGGGCCTGCGCCGTGACCTGTTCGACAGCGGTCAGTTCGACTGGAGGACGGGCAGGGCCGCCGCCCCCGTCGGCAGCATGTGCTTGGCCGCCATGATCGGGGTGTCCCCGGCCCGTACCACCTGCGTGATCAGTACGGCGGGGGTGTCGGCGGGCCGGCCGAGCTGCTCCCCGCGCCGCTGCCCCACGAGGGTCGCGGTCACACTGCTGTGCGCGGTCAGGGGCATCCCGCGCGAGGCGCCGACGAGCACGGCCAGCATCGACGTGCGGTCGGCGTCACCCGGCCCGGTGGTGGCCGGCCCGGTGGTGGCCGGCCCGGTGGTGGCCGGGCGGGGGGCGACCGAACCGGTGGCGACCGGCCCGACGGCGCCCAGCGCGGCGGCGAAGGCCGGGTGGGCGCGTTCCAGGACGTCCTCGGCGGCGGCCCATTCCTGACTCAGCGCCGCCGCCGTGCCGTCCGCGGCCAGCAGCGACTCCCAGAACCGCAGCTCGGCGCGGGCGGGTGCCAGCAGATGCTGGGTGGTGAAGTCGGTGGGCTCCTCGACGGTGCGCAGCAGGCCGCGTACGCGGACGGGGGCGCCCGCGCCGATCAGCTCCTCCAGCGGCTGGATGTGTTCGAAGCCGCGCCGGGGCGGGCGGTCGCTGACGGTCCGGCCGACCCCCCGGCGCACCGTGAGCAGGCCGTCCTCCTGGAGGAGCAGCAGGGCCTCGCGCAGGGCGGGGCGGCTGACGCCGAGCTCGGCGGCCAGCTTGGGCTCGGAGGGGAGGGTCGAGCCCGGGGGATAGGTGCCCGCGTGGATCGCGTCCGCGATCCGCTCGTACAGCACCACGACCGGTCTCCGCTGTTGTGCGCTGACCACCACTGCCCCTCCTCGGCCCGACCTGTCAGCAAGTTATGCCGACCCCGCCCGGGCGGGCAACGGCGGCTCGGTCTCGATTGAGGTGCGGAGATACCGGGATTCGAGCAGCCGACGAAAGTCACAGCCGTGGGGGTCTTGACGTTTACGCGCGTAGATCTCAGGCTGTCTCGCGGCACTTGTCTGACAAGGTGCCGCGCGTCTGCGTGGGGATGGTGTGAAACCCATGGCGCACGGACGCACCGACGCAGTGATCTCCGACGGCATGACATCCAAGGCAAAGGGGCCGACATGTCCAACACGCTCGGCCGGACACGTTCCGGAGCCGAATCCGATCTGGCGGGGCGCGGCCCCATGCTGCTGGCGATGGTCCTCGCCGTCCTCGGCTATCAGATCAACGCGACCATGCTGAGCCCCGCGCTGCCCGATGTCATCGAGCGCCTCGGCACCACCACCGCGGCCGCCGGTCTCTCCCAGACGCTGTTCTTCCTGATGGCCGCCATCGGCCAGGTCACGCTGGCCCGCCTCAGCGACCAGCGCGGCCGCAAGCCGATGATGGTGCTCTGCGCGGTCGTCCTGATCGTCGGCAACCTGCTCTGCGTCTTCGCGCCCAACATCGAGATCTTCATCGCGGGCCGCGTCCTGCAGGGCGTCTCCGCCGCGATGTTCACCCTCGCCTTCCTCACCCTGAACCAGCTGCTCACCCCGGCGGGCTTCGGCAAGGCCGCAGGCATCATCACCGCCGTCAACGGCGGCCTCGCCGGGGTCGACGCCATCGCGGGCGGCCAGATCGCCGACACCATCGGCTTCCGGGGCATCTTCGTCTGCTCCACCCTGATCGCCGTCGCCGGTCTGATCGGCGTCCGCCGGTACGTCCCCGACGTCCCGCCCACCGCCGACGCCGGCGCCCGCTTCGACTCCCGCGGCATCGCCGCCCTCGCCCTCGGCCTCACCGGCGTCCTCGTCGGCCTCGCCCAGGGCGCCGCCTGGGGCTGGACCTCCCCCCTCACGCTCGGCTTCCTGCTCGGCGGCGTCGCCTCGCTGGTCTTCTTCGTCGTCTCGCAGAAGAGCGCCGCCAACCCGGTCATCGACCTCGACGTGCTCGCCTCGCGCCGCGCCTGGCCGCTCCTGCTCACCACCGTCTGCACCCTCGGCGGAGCGTTCGGCGCGATCGCCCTCACCATCCCGCTCTTCTCCCAGGACGCCCGCGTCGGCCTCGGCCTGTCCGCCGTCACCGCCGCCGTCCTCTTCCTGACCCCGATCCAGCTGATCGGCGTGGTCTCCGCCCCGCTGACCGGCCGCCTCGGCCCGAAGATCGGCTGGCGCACGATCGTGGTCACCGGTGCCGTCGCCAACTTCGTGATCTTCGTCTTCGCCACGCTCTTCCTGCACAACGAGTGGATCCTGGTCGCCTCCCTGGCCGCGCTCGGCGTCACCTACGGCGGTTTCATGCTCACCGGTCTCAACGGTCTCGCCGTCACCACGGCCCCCAAGGACAAGCCCGGCTCGCTCTCCGGCCTCAACGGCGCCTGCTTCGGCATCGGGGCCTCCCTCGGCATCGCCCTCGCCTCCGCCATGATCACCGCGGGCAGCGACGCCAAGGGCGTCACCGAGGCCGGCTACCAGCACGCCATGTACGCGGCGCTCGCGCTGCTCGCCATCGGCGTCGTCACCGCGCTGCTCATCCAGCGCCCCGACCCGGCACAGGCGGTCGACGCCGACGAGCCGCGGCTGGTCGTCACCCACCACTGAGCCCCCGGGCCCGCGCCGTTCGCGCCCGCCTCACCCGTACGGCCTGTTCCACCGCCCCCGCGCGGCCGGGATCTGTTCATCCTAGTCCCGGGGGCGGGCCGCGTTCCGGTGTTCATTTCTTCAGGAGGCGAAAGTGAGACGTGCGGCAACAGTGACGGCGGGCCTGGTGCTCGGCCTGACGGCCCTGACGGGGACGGCGACGGCGGCGACCACGGTGAACCCGCCGACCGTGGCGACCACGGCCTCCGCGCCGGTGCCGGACTTCACCGGCAAGGGGCTGATGACCGTCTTCTCCACGATGGACTACCGCACGCGGGTCGACGTCCACGACGCGAGCGGGTACGGCCGCACCGTGCTCTGGCCGTCCAACTGGAAGATCTGCTCCCAGCACCCCGCCCCCGGCACGGAGCTCGGGGACCGCGCCCTCTCCGTCGAGGTGGTCAAGAAGACGGAGAAGTGCCCCGCCAAGAGCGCCCGTTGACGGCGCGACTACGCTGACCGGATGCCCGGCCCCAGCACATCACGCACGTACACGGCGGAAGGACCGCGCGCCGGTATCCGGCACTTCACCTACGAGGACGCCGCCGAGTTCACCGCGCGGGCCCGGGAGAGCCGGGACCTGCACCGGCCCTGGCTCTTCCCGCCCGTGACCCCCGACGCCTACGCCACCTACGCACGCGTGCTCATCGAGCAGCCGGACCGGGAGGCGTTCCTGGTCTGCGAGCGGGAGGCGGACGGCGCGATCGCCGGGTTCATCAACATCAACAACATCGTGCGCGGCGGCTTCCTCAACGGCACGCTCGGGTACGGGGCCTTCGCCCACGCGGCCGGGCGCGGCCTGATGAGCGAAGGGCTCGGCCTCGTCCTGCGGTACGCCTTCGGCCCGCTCGGGCTGCACCGGCTGGAGGCCAACATCCAGCCCGGGAACGCCGCCTCTCTGGCGCTCGTGCGCCGCGCGGGGTTCCGGCTGGAGGGCTTCTCCCCATCCATGATCTTCATCGACGGCGAGTGGCGCGACCACGAACGCTGGGCGATCACCGCGGAGATGCTCACCAGCCCTTCCGGCTGACGCACCTCGCCGTCGGCGGGCGCCGCCCGCGGGCCGCTGGACATCGCCCTGGTCGAAGCCCCTCCAACCTGGGCTGCGGCCCCCCGCCCGGGCACCGTCCCCGGCTGCCACAAGCCGGCCGGGCCCTGCGGGAGAACCGGATCGTCCAGCGGCTCGGCGCGTACGAAGGCGGCGTCGCGTGCCACCACGGTACGACCGGGGCGCCGACTGACGGGAGTGCGACGGCGTCTTCCACGCGGCGGCCGTCGCCGCATACACGGGAAACTCGCGACCCTGGTCGCACACCATGTGCGCGCCGGGGACTTCCCCCTCCTGCTGGGCGGGGACTGCTCCATCCAGCTCGGCGCCTCGCTCGCGCTGCGGCGGCTCGGACGGTACGGGCTCGCCGCCCGGGGATGCCCGCACGTCCGAAGGGCTGCGGGGGAACCTCCGCGGACTTCCGGCACCCGGGCGACTCCGACCGGGTCGGCGCGGCGGCGGAGGATGAGCCGGCGCTCGCCACCGGGCGGGGACAGGACGACCTCACCGACATCGACGGCCCGCGGCCCTGCCTCCGGGACCGGACGTACGGCTCCTGGGCATCCGGGACGCCGACGACGAGCGCACGAACTCGCCCACCTCGAGATTCCCACCGTCCCGGTCGGCGAGAGCCGAAGGTGGGGCGCCGCCGGGCCTGCCGCCGCGACCGTCCGCTCCCCGGGAGCGGCGGCCCTCGACGGCTTCCGGGTCCACTTGGACCTGGGCCCGAGTGGGATGCCGGCCGTCGACAGCCCCGACCCCTACGGGCTGCTGCCCGCCGAACTCGCCCCGCTGCCTGCGGACGCTGGTGCGCTCCGAACGGTGCGTGGGCCTCAACGTGACCATCCACGAACCGGACTTCGACCCCGACGGCACGGCGGGCACGCTCCTCACCGACCCCGTGGTCGACGCCTTCCACGGGGAGTGACCACGAGGCGGACCGGGTGGCTGCCCGGCCCGGCCCGTCAGCGCTTCCGGTCGACGTACTCGAAGACCGAGCCGTCCGGGTGGACGGCGATCACATTGCGCCCCACCGGCGTCTCCACCGGGCCCGCCAGGACCTGGGCGCCGACCTCCGAGAGGGTGGCGTGCGCGGCGTCCACGTCCTCGACGGCGATCGTGGCCATCACCTTGCGCAGCACCGCCAGCTCCGCCTCGGGGCCGCTCATCAGCAGGAAGCAGCCCACGGCGGCCACCGACACACCGCCGCGCTCGAAACGGAGCGCGCGGCTGCCGGTGAGCCGTTCGTAGAAGAGCACCGACCTGTCCATGCTCTCCGGGTCATCGAGGCAGATGCGCAACGTGGCGCCGAGGATCTCCATACCGGCGAGGGTAGTTGGCGCCGGGCCACCGTGAGATCCGTTCGGCCGGTCAGGCCTCACACCCGGCACAGCACCTCGCCGTGCGGCACCATGAACCACCCGTCGTCCCGCCGGCCCCACGCGCGCCACCCCTCGGCGATCACGGCCAACTGCTCCCCGGTCGCCTGCCCGCCCTCCACGGCGAGCTTCGCGTACACCGAATCGGTCGTGCGGTCGGCCCACAGGCCGCTCCACCACGCGCGCTCGTCAGGCGTGGCGAAACACCAGGTCGCGGCGGTGGCGGTGATGTCGGTGAGGCCCGCCTGCCGTGCCCAGGACAGCAGCCGCCGGCCCGCGTCCGGCTCGCCGCCGTTCGCGCGCGCCACCCGCCGGTACAGCCGCAGCCAGTCGTCCAGGACAGGCGCCTCGGGGAACCACGCGAAGGCGCCGTAGTCGCTGTCGCGCGCCGCGACGACACCTCCGGGGCGGCACACCCGTCGCATCTCACGCAGCGCCCGCACCGGGTCACCCACGTGCTGGAGCACCTGGTGGGCGTGGACCACGTCGAAGGAGTCGTCCGGGAAGTCCAGCGCGTGGACGTCGGCGATGGTGAACGTGACATTGTCCAGCCCGCGTTCGGCGGCCACGGCGCGCGCCTGGTCCAGGACGTCACCGGAGGCGTCCACCCCCGTGACCCGGCCGCCGGGAGCGACGAGCGCGGCCAGGTCCGCCGTGATCGTGCCGGGTCCGCACCCCACGTCCAGCACGTCGAGGCCCGGCCGCACCTCGCCCAGCAGGTACGCCGCGGAGTTGGCGGCCGTGCGCCACCGGTGGGAGCGCAGCACCGACTCATGGTGTCCATGGGTGTACACAGCGTCCGGCACGTCGGCGTCCGTCATGGCCGTACTTCCTTCGGGGCGTGGTGAGTTGGTGTGATCACCGTACGCCGACGTGCCGAATGATGAGATCGGCGTCTTGCGATACGGACAGCGGGTGTTGCTGTCGGCCCGGCTCCGCGCCGGCGCGGGGTCCTGCCCCGGCGCGGGGCGTTACCCGCCGGGGCCCACGGGTACCCGCCGCCCATGGACGCGAACCGACCCGCGACGGCGCGCACGGTCGTGATCACGGGAGCCGGTGGCGGGGTGGGCCGTGCGACGGCCCGGGCCTTCGCCGCCCGCGGCGACCGCGTGGCGCTCCTCGCCCGTGGCGAGAAGGGGCTCGCGGGTGCCGCGGCCGATGTGCGGGCGGCCGGCGGCACGCCCCTGACCGTGCCCGTCGACGTCGCCGACCCGCACGCCCTGGAGCTGGCCGCCGAACGCGTGGAGGACGAGCTCGGACCGATCGACGTCTGGATCAACAACGCCTTCACCGCCGTCCTCGCCCCGTTCTCCGAGATCACTCCCGGCGAATTCCGCCGCGTCACCGAGGTCACCTATCTCGGCTACGCGAACGGCACCCGCGCGGCCCTGCGCCGCATGGTTCCCCGCGACCACGGCACCGTCGTCCAGGTCGGATCCGCCCTCGCCTACCGGGGCGTGCCGCTGCAGTCCGCGTACTCCGGCGCCGAACACGCCATCCAGGGCTGGAACGAGTCGCTTCGCTGCGAACTGCTGCACGCCGGGAGCCGGGTGCGCACCACCATGGTCCAGCTGCCGTCCGTCAACACACCGCAGTTCGAGTGGGTGCTCTCCCGCATGCCGGGCCGCGCCCGCCCCCTCGCCCCCGTCTACCAGCCCGAGGTCGCCGCCCGGGCTGTCGTGCACGCCGCCGACCACCCGGGCCGCCGCGAGTACCGGGTCGGCGCCGTCACCGCGGCCACGCTCATGGCCAACGCGCTCGCCCCCGGCCTGCTCGACCGCCACCTCGCCCGGACCGGCTACCGCGCTCAGCAGCAGGGCGGCAACGGCCGCCCGGCCCACGCCGACGAACCCGCCCCATGCAACCTGTGGGCGCCCGTCGACGGCGCGCTCGGCCAGGACTTCGGCGCCCACGGCCGCTTCGACGGCGAGGCCCTCGACCTGTACGCCGATACCGTGCTGCTGCGCCACCCCGCCGTCCTGGCCGCCGCCGGGGCCGTCGCCCTCGTGGGCGCCGGAGCGGTGCTGCGCGGGCGCGGGCACGCGGGGCCACGGGCCGTCGGCCGCTGGGGCGGCGGCCCGTGGCACGGCGCCCGTGCGGGGCTGCGGCGCGTCGCCCGGGGGCGCGGCGTCCGCGTTTGGCCGACGGGCTCGCGGGCACCGGGAAGGTTCATTCGCCGTACGCGTACCACCATGTCCCGGATGGTTGAGATGTCCACGATGACGACGCAGACCCGATGACGACGCAGTCCCGCTGATCACGCTGACCCGAAGACCACGCAGACATGACGCTGGAGGCCCTGTGACCCCGTCCGTCAGCCCGTCCACCGGTTCCGGCGCTGGTACGTCCCCACGCCGCAGGCCACGGGTCGTGATCGTCGGCGCCGGGTTCGCCGGCTACCAGACCGCCCGCCACCTCACCCGGAGCCTGCGCGGCCGCGCCGAGATCGTCCTGCTCAACCCCACCGACTACTTCCTGTACCTGCCGCTCCTGCCGCAGGTCGCCGCCGGAATCCTCGAACCCCGCAGGGTCACCGTCTCCCTGCCCGGCACCCTGCGCCACGCCCGGCTCGTGCTGGGCCAAGCCGAGCACGTCGACCTCACCGGGCACAAGGTCCACTACACCGACCCCGAGGGCACCCCCGGCGAGCTCGGCTACGACCGGCTCGTCCTCGCCGTCGGCAGCGTGAGCAAACTGCTGCCCATCCCCGGCGTCGCCGAACACGCCACCGGCTTCCGGGGCCTGCCCGAGGCGCTCTACCTGCGCGACCACATCACCCGCCAGATCGAGCTCGCCGCGTCCGCCGGAAACCCAGCCGAGTGCAGCTCGCGCTGCACCTTCGTGGTGGTCGGCGCCGGCTACACCGGGACGGAGGTCGCCGCCCACGGCAAGATGTTCACCGACGCGCTCGTCCGCAAGTACCCCGCCTGGCCCAAGGACGTACGCCCCCGCTGGATGCTCCTCGACGTCGCCGACCGCGTCCTGCCCGGCCTGGACAAGCGGCTCTCCGACACCGCCGACCAGGTGCTGCGCTCGCGCGGCGTCGACGTGCGCATGGGTACCTCCGTCAAGGAGTCCACGCGTGACGGTGTCCTCCTCGACGACGGCGAGTTCGTCGACACGCGCTCCCTGATCTGGTGCGTCGGTGTCCGCCCCGACCCGCTCGTCTCCCAGCTCGGGCTGCCCGTCGAGCGCGGCCGGCTCGTCGTCACACCGCAGCTCGGCGTGCCCGGCCACCCCGACGTCTTCGCGTGCGGCGACGCCGCCGCCGTACCCGACCTGAACCGGCCCGGCGAATACACCCCCATGACGGCGCAGCACGCGTCCCGGCAGGGCAAGGTCGCCGCCCGCAACGTCGCCGCCTCCCTCGGCCTCGGCGAACCCGTCCCGTACAAGCACAGCGACATGGGCTTCGCCGTCGACCTCGGCGGCGTGAAGGCCGCGGCCAACCCGCTGGGCGTCCCCCTGTCCGGGCCCGTCGCCGGAGCCGTCACCCGCGGCTACCACCTGGCCGCCATGCCCGGCAACCGGGTGCGGGTCGCCGCCGACTGGCTCCTCGACGCCGCACTGCCGCGGCAGGCCGTGCAACTCGGCCTCGTCCGCTCCTGGCAGGTGCCCCTGGACACGGCCTCACCCGAACTGGCCAAGACCGGCTCCGGCTCACGCAAGGAGTGACATGCACCACGAAGAACTCGCCTCCCTCGGCCGGCAGCTGAGGGTCGACGCGATCCGGGCGTCCGACGCGGCCGGCTCCGGTCACCCCACGTCGTCGATGTCCGCCGCCGACCTCGCGGCCGTACTCCTCGCCCACCACCTGCGGTACGACTTCGACCGCCCCGACCACCCCGGCAACGACCGGTTCGTCCTCTCCAAGGGCCACGCCACGCCGCTGCTGTACGCCATGTACCGGGCCGCCGGCGCCATCGACGACGACGAGCTCGCCACGTACCGCACCCTCGGCAGCCGCCTCGAAGGACACCCCACGCCCCGGCTGCCCTGGGTCGACGTCGCCACCGGCTCCCTGGGGCAGGGCCTGCCCGTCGCCGTCGGCATGGCGCTCGCCGGCAAGCGGCTGGACCGGCTGCCGTACCGGATCTACGTCCTGTCCGGCGACAGCGAACTGGCCGAAGGGTCCGTGTGGGAAGCCGTCGAGCACGCCGCGTACAACCACCTCGACAACCTCACCCTCATCGTCGACGTCAACCGCCTCGGGCAGCGCGGCCCGACCCGGCACGAACACGACCTCGACGCCTACGGGCGGCGGCTGCACGCCTTCGGCTGGCACGTGATCGAGGTCGACGGGCACGACGTCGAAGCCGTCGACCGCGCGTACGCCGAAGCCCGCTCCACCATCCGGCAGCCCACCGCGATCCTCGCCGCCACCCGCAAGGGCCGCGGCGTCACCGCGGTCGAGGACCGCGAGGGCTTCCACGGCAAGCCCCTCAAGGACGCCGACGCCGCCATCGCCGAGCTCGGCGGTCGCCGCTTCGGCCACGTGGACGTCCAGCGCCCGCCGGACGTGGCCGCGTCGCAGCCGGCGCCCAACGGCGCCCTGGAACTGCCCAGGTACGACATCGGCGACACCGTCGCCACCCGCACCGCGTACGGGCACGCCCTCGAAGCGCTCGGCTCCGCGCGCGGTGACGTGGTCGCGCTCGACGCCGAGGTCAGCGACTCCACCCGCACCGAGTTCTTCGCGAAGGCCCACCCCGACCGGTACTTCGAGTGCTACATCGCCGAACAGCAGCTCGTCGCGGCGGCCGTGGGGATGCAGACGCGCGGGTACGTGCCCTACGCCTCCACCTTCGCGGCGTTCCTCACCCGCGCGCACGACTTCATCCGCATGGCGGCCGTCAGCCGCGCCGGGATCAACCTCATCGGCTCCCACGCCGGTGTGTCCATCGGGCAGGACGGACCCTCCCAGATGGGCCTGGAGGACCTCGCGATGCTGCGGACCGTGCACGGCAGCACCGTGCTGTACCCGTGCGACGCCAACCAGACCGCCCGGCTGGTCGCCACCATGGCCGACCTGCCGGGCGTCCGCTACCTGCGCACCTCGCGCGGCGACACGCCCGTCATCTACGGGCCGGACGAGGACTTCCCCGTCGGCGGCAGCAAGGTCCTGCGGGGCGGCGGCGACGACGACCGCGCGACCGTCGTCGCGGCGGGCGTCACCGTCCACGAAGCCCTGAAGGCCGCCGACCTCCTCGCCGAGGGCGGCGTCCCCATCCGGGTCATCGACCTGTACTCGGTCAAGCCCGTCGACACCGACACGCTCGCCGACGCGGCGGCGGCGACGGGGTGCCTCCTCACGGTCGAGGATCACCACCCTGAGGGCGGCCTCGGTGACGCGGTCGCCGCCGCCTTCGCCGACGGCCGTCCGGCACCGCGCCTCGTCCGACTGGGGGTCGGCAACATGCCGACCTCGGCGGCACCGGAAGAGCAGCTCCATGCCTCGGGCATCGACGCGGAGTCGATCGCGGCGGCGGTGAAGCTCCTGGTGGAGAGCGCCGTAGCGCCCTGACGACCTGCCCTTTGGGTGGCCCTGCGGGTGTCCTTGCACACGGCACCGCGCCTCCGGGTGCGGTGCCGCGCCGTGCGTCCGCGCCGAGCCGAGCCGTGCGGTGCCGCGCCGTGCCCGGGGCGGGCGCCGGCTCCTGGCGTGCTCGCGTACCGCAGGGGCCCGGGGGGAGGTGGTCTCGATGGGTACGAGCACCCGGACCGTCCGCGCCGGGCGCCGGACCGTGGAGGTCCACCGGCCGGACAAGGTCCTGTTCCCCGACGGCGGGCTGACCAAGGCCGGCCTCGTCGCGTACCACCGGTCGGTGGCGCCGTTCATGCTGCCGCACCTGCGCGGCCGGCCGATTCATGCCGGAGCGGGCACCCCGACGGCATCGACGGCCCCGCTTCATGCGGAAGGACACCCAGCTACCCCGAGCGGGCGCACCGCGCCGAGGTCGACAAGGAGGGTGGCGCCGTCACCCACACGGTGGGCGACGACACCTCGACGCTCGTCCACCTCGCCGACCAGGCGGCCGTCACGCCGCACCGCCGGCGGTCGAAGGCCGACCGGCTCCGGTGACCGGACCGCATGGTGTTCGACCTGGCTCCGGCGGGTGAGGACTTCGAGGCGGTGCGGCGCGCCGCCCACGCGCTGCGGGAGCTGCTCGACGCGGTGCAGCTGCCGTCCCGGCTGATGACCACGGGCTCCCGGGGCCTGCACGTCGTCGTGGAGCTCGCCGGTCGCAGCACGTTCGAGACGTCCGCGCCTTCGCCCGGGACCTGGCCGACACGTTCGCCGCCGCCCACCCCGGCGAACTCACCACCCCCCCCGCAAGCAGGCCCGCGGGGATCACCTGTACCTCGACGTCCATCGCGACGGCTACGCGCAGACCGCCGTCGCGCACTGGTCCGGGCGCGCCGATCGCCGCGCCCCTCACCTCCGGAACGGCTCGGCGGGTCGGCCACCCACCCTCGCCGCTGGACCGTCAGCAACGCCCTTGACCAGGCACGGAACACCCCCTGGGACGGTGACGGGGTCCGCCCGAGGGCCCTGGGTCCGGCACGTCGCCGACTGGACGCCCTGCGCTGACGGGGTTTGCGGGCCCCACGGGCGGCAACCCGCATGAAGTCATGGCCAACACATCCGAAACCCTGCGCGGCGCGTGCGAACAGCTCGCCCAACTCACCGGAATGACGACCGAGTCCGTCTCGTCGTTCCGGCGGACCGACGACGACGGCTGGCAGTTGACCGTCGAGGTCGTCGAACTCGAACGAGTCCCCGAGACGATGAGCCTGCTCGCCTCCTACGAGGTCGAGCTCGACCAGGACGGGGAGCTCACCGGCTACCGAAGGGTCCGCCGTTACGAACGCGGCAGGGCCGACCGATCGCGCTGACGGACCATCAGGGAGGGAGCAACCAATGACCGTTGCGACACAGACAGGCGGAGGCGGCTCCGGCGGCTCCAGTGGCCTGTACGACGTCCTGGAACTCGTGCTGGACCGCGGGCTCGTGATCGACGCGTTCGTTCGCGTCTCGCTCGTCGGCATCGAGATCCTGAAGATCGACGTACGGGTCGTCGTCGCCAGCGTCGACACCTATCTCCGCTTCGCCGAGGCGTGCAACCGCCTCGACCTCGAATCGGGCCCGCGCAAGAACCCCGGACTGCCCGACCTGGTCGGTGAGATGACCGAGTCCGGCGCGCAGGGCAAGACCAAGGGCGCCATCCAGGGCGCCGCCCAGTCCATATCCGAGAGCCTCGGCGGCCGTTCGTCGTCCCGGCGTAAGCAGGAGCAGGAGGAGGAGAAGTGAGCACGTACGTCTACGGCATCACGCGCAGCTCGCACCCCGCCCTCCCCGAGAAGATGGGCGGCATCGGCGACCCGGCCCGGGCCGTCCGGGTGGTCACCCACGGGGAGCTCGCCGCACTGGTGAGCGACGCGCCCGAGGACCTCAAGCCCAAGCGGCGCGACCTGCTCGCCCACCAGAACGTCCTCGCCGAGGCCGGCGCGGCCGGTGCCGTGCTGCCGATGCGCTTCGGCGCCGTCTCGCCGGACGACGACACGGTCGTCGCCGTCCTCGCGGAGCGCGAGGACCACTACCTGGAACGGCTGAAGGCGCTCGACAACAAGGTCGAGTACAACGTGAAGGCCAGCCACGACGAAGAGGCCGTCCTGCACCAGGTCCTCGCGGACGACTCGGAGCTGCGCGCGCTCAGCGAGGCCAACCGCGCGGCGGGTGGCGGCTCGTACGAGCAGAAGCTGGCCCTCGGTGAACGCGTCGTGGCGGCGGTGAAGCAGCGTGAGGCGCGTGACGCGGTCCTCGTCCAGCAGGCGCTGGAGGGGGCGGCCGTGGACATCCGCCCCGGTCCGGAGGGCGGTGCCTGGCTGGCGAACATCTCGTTCCTGGTGGAGCGGGACGACGCCGACGCCTTCGTCGCCGCGGTGGACACCCTCGGCAAGGACCACCCTCACCTGGTCCTCCAGGTGAACGGCCCGCTTCCCCCGTACAGCTTCGTGGAGTAGCGATGGGCCTGCTGGGAGAGCTGTTGCTCCTGCCCGCCGCCCCTGTGCGCGGCACCGCGTGGGTGCTGCGCCAGGTGGTGGCGGAGGCGGAGCGGCAGTACTACGACCCCGCCGCGATACAGCGCGAACTCGCCCGCCTCGAGGAACGACTGGAGGCGGGGGAGATCGACGATGCGGAGTTCGACCGCTTGGAGGACGAACTCCTCGCCCGACTGGAGAAGGGCACCAGAGAGATATGACCACCCCCGGCGGCCGCCTGCCCAGCCCGTACGCCTCCGACGGCAGCAGCGCCAACCTCGCCGACATCCTTGAACGTGTCCTGGACAAGGGCATCGTCATCGCCGGCGACATCAAGATCAACCTGCTTGACATCGAGCTGCTGACCATCAAGCTGCGCCTCGTCGTCGCGTCCGTCGACCGCGCCAAGGAGATGGGCATCGACTGGTGGGAGAGCGACCCGGCTCTCTCCTCCCGCGCCCACCAGCGCGAACTGGCGCGCAAGAACGAGAAGTTGCAGCGCCGTATCGCCGAACTGGAGGAGCGGACGACATGACCACCCCCACCCCCCGCACACCGCACCTGCGCTACGTGTACGCCGTGTGCCGCCCCTTCGAGGGGGTGCTGCCCGAGGGTGCGCACGGCATCGGCGGCGAACCGCCCCGGCTGGTGCGCCACGGTGACCTGGTCGCCGTCGTGGGCGCGGTGCCGGCCGAGGAGTTCGACGAGGGCCCGCTGCGCGCGCGCCTGGAGGATCTGGACTGGCTGGCCGCCACCGCACGGGCCCACGACGCGGTGATCGCCGCGCTGACCACGGTCACCTGCCCGCTGCCGCTGCGGCTCGCCACGGTCTGCCGGGACGACAGCGGGGTGCGGCGGCTGCTGGAGGACGGCCGGGAGCGGTTCGTCCGGGCCCTGGAACGGCTGGACGGCCGCGTGGAGTGGGGCGTGAAGGTGTACACGGAGCCGGAGGCGGTACGTGAGCCGGAACAGCCGGTACGTGAGCCGGCGGCGGCACCGGCGAGCGGCGGGGGACGCGACTACCTGCGCCGCCGGCTGCGGGAGCGGCGCGGCCGGGAGGCCGGCCAGGAGCGCGCCGACGCCCTGTGCCGCCGGCTGCACACCGAGCTCTCCGGGTACGCGGAGGCCGGGACCCTCCATCCGCCGCAGGACGCCCGGCTGTCCGGCGCGGCCGGTGTCAACGTGCTGAACGCCGCCTACCTCGTCGACCGGGAGCGCAGCGAGGAATTCGTCGAGCTGGTCGGCAGGGTGTCCGGGGACGGTGTGCGCGTCGAGCTGACCGGGCCGTGGGCGCCGTACTCCTTCGCGGGGATCGCGGAGGGCGGCGCATGATGGTCGAACAGCGGAGGATCGCCCTGGTCGACCTCCTGGACCGGCTGCTGGCCGGCGGTGTCGTCATCAGCGGCGACCTGACCCTGCGCATCGCCGACGTGGACCTCGTACGCGTCGACCTCAAGGCCCTCATCAGCTCGGTGAGCGCCGAGGTGCCGTCGCCGTGGGGAGAGCCGGTATGAACCAGGTACGTACGAGTGGGATCGGTGCGAGTGAGGCCGCTACGAGTGAGGCCGGTGTGAGTGAGGCCGCTACGAGTGGTACGGGCGAGCCGGGCCGTCGCCGGATCGAGCTCGATCCCGACACCGTGGAGCGGGACCTCGCGTGCCTGGTCCTCACCGTCATCGAGCTGCTGCGTCAGCTCATGGAGCGGCAGGCGCTGCGCCGTGTGGAGGGCGGGGACCTCACCGAGGAGCAGGAGGAGCGGATCGGCCTGACGCTGATGCTGCTGGAGGACCGCATGGAAGTCCTCCGGGAGAGGTTCGGACTCACTCCGGAGGACCTGAACATCGATCTCGGGCCGCTCGGCCCCTTGCTGTGACCCGCTACCAGCGGTACCAGCGCGACCGGGTGCCGCCCGTGGTCGTCCGGAACAGGAACCCGAGCAACCAGATCACCAGGACGGCCAGTGCGATCCACCACAGGACCTCGACCGCGAAACCGAGGCCGAAGAGGATGAGGACCAGCAGCAGAACCAGCAGGATGGGAACCATGATCTGCACCTCCACCTGCCGGGTCCCCCTCTTTCGCAGGCGTACACGGTGCGGAGCCGCGCGGCACCAGGTGTGCTGTCCCGGCCACACCCGCACGCGGCCCGAGGCCAGGGGGGTGGCGCGGTGGCTGACCCGCGCCTCACGCCCCGGGGGACCCGCCACGGGGTCATCCGTACGGCTCGGGCGTCCGGGAGGCCGAGGTCGGGTGCGGGAAGTGGCCCGCCCGAGGACGGCATAACGGTTTCCCCGGGACTTAGGTGGACCGGGGGAACTTCGAGCGCCTCATGGAGTCTCCACCGCGCGCGTCCGGCAGGATCGTCCGATCATCAGGTTTCATGGCTGCAAGATCTGATTCGTCGGTTGCCGGGGGCGCGGTGCGTGCCCTTCTCCTCACCGTGGTGTGCGCCGGACTGCTCCTCCTGGCCGGGTGCGCCTCTCCGGCGCCCGCCCCCACCGTCGGCCGTTCGGAGACGGGCCCCACCCCGCCGCCTCCGCCGGCCCCACCGCCCCCCGCGTCCGCGGCCCCGGGGCCTCCCGCCGCGCGAGCCCCCAGCATGCGCGCCGGGGACCTCCCCGGCCTCGGCCGAGCGACGCGCGCGCAGATCCCCGCCCGGACCCGGCAGGCGCTCGTCGTCACCGGCGAGGGCCGGGACTCCTCGCGCGCCACCGCCATCCTGTACGAGCACGAGCCGACGCTCGGCTGGCACGCGACCACCGACGCATGGCAGGCGCACAACGCCCTGCGCGGCTGGACCGACGACCATCGCGCGGACGACCTGCGCACGCCGATTGGCGTGTTCCGGCTGGGTGACGCCGGCGGACGCCTGCCCGACCCCGGGACCCGGCTGACGTACGACCAGGACGAAGAGTTCAACATGTCGGGCACCGGGTTCCACGGCGAGCCGCTCGAAGGCTCCTTCGACCATGTCGTCGCCATCGACTACAACCGCGTTCCCGGCACCTCACCCCTGGACAAGACCCGGCCGCTCGGCCAGGCCAAGGGCGGCGGCGTCTGGATCCACGTCGACCACGGCGGCCCCACCCGGGCCTGCATCTCGCTGCCCGTGGAACGGATGCGGGACCTCCTGCTCGCCCTGGACCCCGGGAAGGAACCCGTGATCGTCATGGGCGACGCGGCGTCCCTGGCCCGGTAACCCGCCCCCACCGGTCGCGCCCTTCCCAGTCCGCTCCGCCCCGGCGGGGCCGGGCGCGGCCGAGTGAGCCTCCACCGCGGGGCACTCACGCGAACCGGCGTCGGGACGCACCCGCGGCGTGCCCGCGGGCGGAACCCGGCGGGTGTTCGCGGGACCGGCGGGGTGGCGGGGCCGGCCGCCGCGAGCCGCCTCAGGTACGCATCTGCGGCCGGTACACGGTGAGCGCCTCGTCCTGCTTGTCGACCACCAGCTCCGGCGGCGCCTCGGTCACCTCACCGTCGTACGCGAGCGAGGTGCCCGGAGCCAGTCCCGCGATCCGCAGCCGCCGCAGCTTCCCCGCCGCGTGCACGGGGGAACGGCTCAACGGCCCGGCCAGCACCGCCGCCAGCAGCCGCAGCCCCGGCAGCCGCCCGCCGCGCACCACCCGGACGTCCAGCAGCCCGTCCGCCAGGTCGCGGCGGTGGCCCGGGGTCGGGCCCATCCGCTGGTACATGCCGTTCCCGGCGAACAGCAGCCACAGCGCGTGCCGCCCGCCCCCCAGCTCCGCCTCCAGCGGGTGCTCACCGCGCAGCACCTTCAGCGCGGCCAGGACGCCCGCGGGGATGGAGCCGATCCTCGGGGACCACCGCTCGCGCAGCCGCACCAGGTCCGGGTACACCCCGAGGCTGAAGGTGTTGACGAAGTACCCGTGGGCCGCGCCGCGCGGTCCCGGCGTGAACCGGCCCAGGTCGACCCGTACGGCATCGCCCTCCGCCAGCGCGCGGCACGTGTCGTGGACCGTCTCCACGCCCAGGTCGTAGGCGAAGTGGTTGAGCGTGCCGCCCGGGAACACGGCGAGAGGCAGCCGGTGGCGGGCCGCCACCACCGCCGCCTGGTTGACCGTGCCGTCACCCCCGAGCACGCCCAGCGCCCGGCACCGGCCCGCCGCCCGCTCCAGCTCCTCCTCCACCCGGTCGGGCGCGCACTCCACCACCTCGGCCAGCGGCAGCACGTCCCGCACCAGCGCGGCTGCGCCCGACGACCCGGAGGCCTGGTTGACCACGACCACCAGATCCTCGCCGCCCGGCAGGACCGGCGCGTCGGCGTGCGGCCGACCGGGCGACGGGATCTGCGACCGGGTCGGCGCTATGCCGCGTACGGCGAAAGCGGCGCCCACCCCGAGCGCCGCACCCACCAGGACGTCGCTCGGGTAATGGGCGCCCGTGTACACGCGGGAGAGCGCCACGGTGGCGGCCAGCGGCGCGACGGCCGCACCCCAGCCCTTCGACTCCAGCAGCACGCCGGTCGCGAAGGCCGCAGCCGACGCCGAGTGCCCGGAGGGGAACGACGTCGTCACCGGCTGCCGCTTGAGCTGCCGCACGACCGGCACCGCGTCCAGGACCGGCCGGGCCCGGCGTACCGACCGCTTGGCGACCGTGTTGATGGTGGCGGAGGCCAGGGCCAGGGACGCCACGCCGCGCACGGCGGCGCGCCGCGACCGCTGCCCGCGGCCGACCGCCGCGATACCGGCCGCCGTGGCGAACCACAGCAGCCCGTGATTGGCGCTGTGGCTCAACCGGGGGAGCACCGGGTCGGCGCCCGGCCAGTGACGGGAGGCCACCCGGTGGAAGACCTCCCGGTCCCAGCCGCCCAGCAGCTTCGTGACCCGGGCGCGAACGGTGTCGGCCGGCTGCACTTTGTACGCGTCGGACATGCGAGCCGCCTACCCCCGTCCGCTCCCCGCCACGCTCATCGGCGGACCCAGGCGGGCCGTCCGGGTTCCTCAGGCCGGTTCCGTGGCCCGCTCCCGCTCCTGCTCGTCGTACGGCCAGCGCAGCAGCGCCCCGAGTCCGCCGACCGGCACCTCGTCCTCGATCTCGGGCCGCACCCGCAGCACCTCGGCCCCGGTCATCACGGCCGAACGGATCAGCGCGTCGTCGGCGCGGGCCGGCAGCGGCTCCGTCTCGCCCAGGTACTGCGTCTCGCTGCGGCGCACCGCGATCTGGTCCGGCTCGGCGCCCACCCACACCTCGCGGTGCGCGTCCGGACCCTCGGTACGGATCAGCAGCTCGGCTATGCGGTGCTCCCGGGCCGCCTCGATCAGCGCCGGTACGCCCTCGGCCGCGCCCTCGGGACGGGCACCGCCGGTGGAGCGGGCGGCCTTGAAACGGTCCAGCTCCTCCTCCGCCATCCTGCGCAGGTGCTCCTGCCGGGCGGCCTCCACGTCCTCGTCCAGCAGCCGGCGGCTCGCTCCCGCCGCACGGCCACCGTGGTCGCTCTCCACGACCAGGCCGCGGATGTCCGGCGCCAGCCGCTCGTGGACGGAGCGCCGCTCGCGGGGGTCACCGGCCAGCACGATCAGATCGGCGCCCGTCTCCTGCTCACACCGGGCGAGGGCCTCGGCGATCTCGGCGGCGTTCTCCTCCCACGTCCTCTCCACGCTCAGCTGGAAGTGGCGCTCGGACCAGTCGGCGGACGCGGTCTTCCGCACCGGCCAGGTGCGGCCCTCGACCTGGCCGGCCGAGCGCGTGCCGAACGCGGTGCGCAGCTCCAGGTCCGCACCAGTGCGGTCGATGTAGGCGACCAGACAGACGGGCTCCAGCGCGGCCAGGTCCAGCAGCGGGCTCAAGTGGGGGAGCGCCGACCAGGTCACCAGGGACTGCCCCTGGGGCCGTACGGTGAGGGGCGGGTCGAGGACGACCTCGCCGTGGGCCGCGAACACCGCGCGCCCGGCCTCGCCCGGCGGGCGCGGCTCGGCGGTCAGCGCGTCGTGAACGGCCCGTTCGGTGGCGGGGTCGCACCCCTGCGCGCGGAGCTGCCTGCAGACCTCCTTGGCCTGGAGCTCACGCCGCTCCCTGGTGGACTCGTCGATCCGGGAGGTGTCCAGATAGACGCTGGCCCACGGACCGGGGCGGTCGAAAAGACTGGTGAGAAACGCGAGTTGCATGGCTCCCTCCCGGAGGCCGGATTGTGCGTCAACGGAGGCCGGACTGTGCGTCGCGAACGGGTTTCCGGCCCCGGCTTCAGGCCCTGCGGCCCACCATGGCCAGCAGTCTGGTCTGCGCGTCCGCGTTCGGCGGCGTCTTCACCGGCGGCGCGAACAGGCCGCTGCTTGACAGGTCGGCCGCCTGCGGGGCGAGGTCCCGGACGGCGAAGTCGACGAGGGACTTCGGCAGGCGCTCCTCCGCGCCGATCGCCCGCGAGAGGTCCCAGGCGTGCACGATGGCGTCGTCCACCATCTGGCGGCAGTAGTCCTCCGCGGGCGTCTCGCCGTAGGAGAGGTGCACGGTGCGTTTCAGCGCGCCGTCCTCGCGGAACGCCCGGACGGCCGCTTCCGCCGCCCGGTCCCACACCGCGGCCGGGTCGTCACCGAGGACGTCACCGTCGAAACGGTCACCCACCTCCGCCACCGTCAGGCCGTCGTGCACCAGCGGCACCACCCACAGCTGCTCGCCGGTGAGGTGGTTGACCAGATCACGCACGGACCACTCGGTGCACGGTGTCGGCGCGTCCCACTGGTCGTCCCGGACCATGTGCACCCGCTCGCCGAACAGGCCGAGCGCCTCGGCGTGCCGCGCGAGCAGCGTGTTCGCCATACGCAGTCACCTCCAGATCAGCTTTTCTCGCTTCGAGGGGGCTCCTCGTCCGCCGCGCGGGACGAGGAGCCGACCGGCGCGTGGACGTCAGCCACGCGACGCCTTGGCGAACCGTCAGTCACGTGACGCCTTGGCGAACACCTCGGTGAGCGCCTCGCAGAAGGCCTTCAGGTCGTCCGGCTTACGGCTGGTGATCAGGGTGGCGGGGGCGGCCTCGCAGACCTTGACCTGCTCGTCGACCCACTCGCCGCCCGCATTGCGGATGTCGGTCCGCAGGCTGGGCCAGGACGTGAGGGTCCGTCCGCGCACCACGTCGGCCTCCACCAGCGTCCACGGCCCGTGACAGATCGCCGCGACCGGCTTGCCCGCCTCGAAGAACCCGCGCGTGAACGCGACCGCCCGCTCGTCCATGCGCAGGAAGTCCGGGTTCGCCACGCCGCCGGGCAGTACGAGCGCGTCGTAGTCGTCCGCCGACACGTCGGCGACGGTGCGGTCCACCGGGAACGTGCCCGCCTTGTCCAGGTGGTTGAACGCCTGGATCGTGCCCGGCGCCGTCGACACCAGCCGGGGCGTCCCACCGGCGTCGGCCACCGCCTGCCAGGGAGCGGTCAGTTCCACCTGCTCGACACCTTCCGGCGCCACCAGAAATGCGATCCGCACGATGTCTGATTCCTTTCCGCTCATACGGCTCTTGCTGTGCGGCCCGCTCCACGAGCGGGCCGGGGAAGGCCCGGTCAGGCCGGCTCCGTGTTCGGCTCGGCCCGGCTGATGTCGGCGAGGGCGGACGACGGGTCCTGCGACACGGCCACATCGCCGATGCTCACGATGCCGACCGGGCGTCCGTCCTCCACCACGGGCAGGCGGCGGACCGCGTGCCGACGCATCAGCTCCACGGCGGTGGCCACCTCGTCGTCCGGCGCGACGCACACCGGGTCCGCGGTGCACACGGACTGGGCGTTGACGGTCAGCGGATCGACCCCGTCGGCCACCGCCCGCACCGCGATGTCGCGGTCCGTGACCAGGCCGACGACCCGGTCCCCCTCCGCCACCAGCACGTCCCCGATGTCCTGCGACCGCATCAGCTGCGCCACCTCGACGAGTGACGCGTCCGGACGTACCGCGGCCACGCCGGGCGTCATCACTTCCCTCACGAGCTGTGCCATTGCTGTCAGCCTTCCCTGCCTGATCACGTGGGACCGGATCGCGGGGACCCTGTCATCCGGATCGGTCACGTCGTGTGACGCCGCCCGGAGTACCCACCCCGGATGACGCCATGCCCCGTCCGCCCGGTCACCCTCCGTGCACCTCCACCGCCACGTCCTGCACGCTGTGGTACGTCCGGTCACCCGGCAGTTCGGCGACCAGGTCCGTCAGCCGGTCCGGGGCGTGCCGTTCGCGCAGCACCCGGATCAGGTCGCCGCGGTGCGCCGGGAACGGCGTGCGCGCCAGGTGCCGGCCGAGTTCCAGACGCAACGCCTCGAACCGGTCCGAGGGGACCCGCCCGGTCGTGACCTCCGGGTCGTCCTCGGCCACTGGCTCCGGGTCGTGCCACTCCTCGGTCCTGGTCGGGTGACCTGACCGCAGCAGCCCCTGGAGCTGGTGTTTCATCTCGTCGTCCCGGCGACGGCTGAGCCGCCCGCTCCCTCGCTCCATGGCACCCTCCACGGTCTGCGCGATCTGCCTCTTCGGTCGCCCGGCGGGTACCCGACGGGGCCGACGCAAACCGGTCCTTTCGCCTCCGGAGTGCCCACCCGAGGGCCCCGGAACGCGCGCCGGAACACTCCACGGGTTTGGCCCCTCCGGCAGCGGGGACTCGCTGACCCGGCCGAGCGGCCACGGGGTGAATGGGGTGAACAGGTCTTCGGGCGCGGGCGGCGGTCCGCGCCCGGGGATCCTCCTCTTCGACCCGGCAGCGCGGGAGGGAGCGGGGCGATGGGACTGCTGTCCGTACTGGTTGCCCTGGCGGCGCCGCCGACCCTGCTCGGCGCCGTAGTCGCCCTGGGCCGGTACGAGGAACTGATGCTCCCCGCGACCCTCCCCGCGGAACGGGACGGCTCCCCGGGCCCCGCGCAGGCCACCGCCACGGCGCCGCCGGCCGCCACCGCGCCGACGGCGCCCCCGGCCGCCTCTACGGCTTCCCGCCCTGCTTCCCACCGGGCAGGAACTCCTGCACCTTCGCCTTCAGCCCCTGCTTCACGACCGCGCCACGCTCGGCGTCGCCCTTCAGGAGCGCGGCTGCGGTGGACTCCATCTGCTCCCACGTCACATGCGGCGGGATCGGCGGTACGGACGGGTCGGTGACGAACTCGACGACCGCCGGGCCGTTCGCCGCCAGCGCCTCCTCCCAGGCGCCCGCCACCTCGTCCGGCTTCTCCACCCGGATGCCGGTCAGCCCGATCGACCGGGCGAAGGCGGCGTACGGCACGTCCGGCAGCTCCTGCGAGGGCAGGAACGACGGCGCGTCGCCCATCGCCCGCAGCTCCCACGTCACCTGGTTGAGGTCGCGGTTGTTCCAGACCCCGACGACCAGTCGCGGGTCGTCCCACCGGTGGCGGTACTTCGCGGCGGTGATGAGCTCCGCGAGCCCGTTCATCTGCATCGCCCCGTCCCCGACGAGCGCGACCACCGGCCGGTCCGGGTGCGCGAACTTCGCGCCGATCGCGTACGGCACCCCGCACCCCATCGTGGCGAGCGTTCCCGACAGCGAACCGCGCATGTCGCCGCGCATCGTGATGTGCCGCGCGTACCAGTTGACGACCGACCCGGAGTCGGAGGTCAGCAGCGTCCGGTCGGGCAGCAGGGGAGACAGGGCCCGCGCCACGTGCTCGGGGTTCACCAGCGCGGTGCTCACCCCGGCCCGCCGCTCCATGACCTCCTCCCAGCGCCGTACCGACCTCTCCAGGCTCTCCCGCCAGCCGCGCTTCTCGTTGCGCCGCAGCAGTGGGATCAGCCGGCGCAGGGTGGCGCCCGCGTCGCCGATCAGGTTCACCTCGTACGGGTAGCGCATCCCGGCCATGTGCGGGTCGATGTCGATCTGCACCGCCCGGGCCTGCCCGTACTCCGGCAGGAACTGGCTGTACGGGAAGCTGGAACCGATCGTCAGCAGGGTGTCGCAGCCCTGCATCAGCTCCCAGGAGGGCCGGGTGCCGAGCAGGCCGATCGACCCGGTGACGTAGGGCAGCTCGTCCGACAGGGCGTCCTTGCCGAGGAGCGCCTTGGCCACCCCCGCGCCCAGCAGTTCGGCGACCTCCCGGACCTCGGCGCGCGCCGCCGCCGCGCCCTGCCCGATCAGGATCGCCGGCTTCTCGCCGGAGTTGAGGACGTCGGCGGCCCGCTCCAGGGCGTCGTCCGCGGGCACCGCGGTCCAGGCGCTGCGGTCCAGGCTCGACGGCACCATCTTGAAGTCATGGGTCGGGGGACTGTACGCGAGCTCCTGCACATCCCCCGGCAGGATGATCACCGTCGGGGAGCGTCGCGCGTACGCCGTGCGGATGGCGCGGTCGAGGACGTTCGGCAGCTGCTCGGGAACGTTGACCGTGGCGATGAAGTCGGAGGCGACGTCCTTGAACAGGGAGTGCAGGTCGACCTCCTGCTGGTACGAGCCGCCCATCGCGCTGCGGTGGGTCTGGCCGACGATCGCCACCACCGGCACGTGGTCCGCCTTCGCGTCGTACAGCCCGTTCAGCAGGTGCATGGCGCCGGGTCCCGAGGTGGCCACGCACACCCCGAGCCGGCGCCCGAACTTGGCGTAGCCGACCGCCTCCAGCGCGGCCATCTCCTCGTGCCGTGACTGGATGAACCGGGGCTGGTCCTCGGCGCGACCCCAGGCGGCGATCAGCCCGTTGATCCCGTCACCCGGATAGCCGAACACGCACTCGACGCCCCACTCGCGCAGCCGCTCGAGTACGACGTCGGCGACGTCCCTGCTCATCTGCGTACCTCCGTAGCGATGTCCTACCGATCGATGCCCTACCGATCGGCGAAAGCCGCCGGAGAACCGGCAGCCCGGCACCGGGTACCGGGTGCCGATCGGCGGAAACGCGAGGACAGTGGAATCAGTGCAAGGAGGCGTTTGCTCGGGCACCCCCCGGGCATGCGCATCTCGTGCTTCGGACCGGAGGCACGTCCGTGGGAGCGGCCTACCGCTCCGGGCGTGTCCATGCCCGGAGAAGGGAGCTCTCCCGGGGTGACACCAACCGTCAGCACCGTCCAGGGAGCTGAAAAGCATCATGCCTACCCTCGCCCACTCGAAGCATCCGCACGACGACGCCCCTGACACCGCCGAGGCGTTCCAGCGCCTCGCCTCCCTCCCCGAAGGGGAGGAGAGGGAAGCCGTCCGGCAGGACATCGTGCGCGCCTGGCTGCCCATGGCGGACCGGCTGGCCGGCCGCTTCCGCAACCGCGGAGAGTCACTGGAGGACCTGCGGCAGGTCGCCGCCCTCGGGCTCGTCAAGGCCGTCGACCGTTACGACCCCGAGCGCGGCGCCGCCTTCGAGAGCTTCGCCGTGCCCACCATCACCGGTGAGATCAAACGGCACTTCCGGGACCACATGTGGACCCTGCACGTACCGCGCCGCGTCCAGGACCTGCGTGGCCGCGTCCGCACCGCCTACCAGGAGCTCTCGCACTCGGTGGGGGGCCGCGCCCCCACCGTCGCCGAGATCGCCGAGAAGGCGGGCATGACGGAGGAGGAGGCGATGGCGGGGCTGGAGGCCCTGGACAGCTTCACCGCCCTCTCCCTGGACGCGGAGCTGCCCGGCACGGAGGACGGCTACACGCTCGTGGACGCGCTCGGCGGACCCGACCCGGCGCTCGACATCGTCGTCGACCGCGAAGCGGTCAAGCCCCGGCTGCGCACGCTTCCCGAGCGCGAGCAGAAGATCCTCTACATGCGGTTCTTCCGCGACATGACCCAGAGCAGGATCGCCGAGGACCTCGGCATCTCGCAGATGCACGTGTCACGGTTGATCAGCCGATGCTGCACCCGGCTGCGGGAGGACATCATGCGGGACGCCGCCGCATAGCGAGCGCCACATGGCGGGACACCGCGTCGGCGGCCTGCGCCTCGGCCATCGAGAACGCCCGCCGCGCCCCCGTCCGGAACAGCGTCAGCACGCCCAGCACCCCGCCGTCCCCGCGCGCCAGCGGCAGACACAGCAGGGAACTGACCTGCGCGCGGGCCAGGACGGCCGCGCCGGAGGAGTCCTCGCCGAAGGCGAGGATGTCCTCGGGCCGCACCTGGAGCGACGACGACCCGCCGCGAGCCACCTCGACCACCAGGGGGCAGTCGGCCGGGTCCTGCTGGGCCACCGCCTTCACCAGCGGTTCCCCGGCGCATTTACGCCGCTCCCCGCCGCCGGGGCCGGCCGCCTCCTCGGGCGGGCCCAGCACGACCGCGCGGCGCAGCGGCCCGGAGGCGGCCGTGTCGATGACCACCCAGTCCGCGAACCGGCCGTGCAGCACCCGCCCGGCCGCCTCCACGGCCGCGGCCGGGTCACCCGCGGAGCAGTCCAGCAGGGCGCTCGCCATCGCGTCGACCAGGTCCAGCATCTCCGTGCGCCGCGTCGTCTCCGCAAGGTCGGGCGGCACCAGCCGCCGTGCCACCGCACCGGGCGGCGGCGTCGTGTCCGCCATGCCCGGCTGCAGCACCACGACGACCGTCGACTGCGGTTCACCCGGCAGGGGCAGCGACACGAGGGTGGCCCGCACCGGGTCGCCGGGCCGCTGCTGGAGCCGCACCTTCAGGCTGCGGCCCCCCTCACCGCGCGCGGTGGCCGCCGCCTGCGTACGGAAGGGCGCCCGGTCCCCGGAGATCAGCAGCCCCGCCAGCGGCCGTCCCGTGGCGTAGCCCGCACGGGCGCCCGTCAGCGCCGTCGCGGCGAAGTTCATCCGGCGTACCACCGTGTCGCGGTCGACCAGCACCACCGGCAGGGGCAGCCGCTGGAACAGCGTCTTCAGCAACTGCCGCTCCTGCCGGTCCGCCGAGGTGCCGTCCGGGGCGCGGGCCGCCAGCCGTTCGTAGCGCGGCCACAGCGACTCTGCCGCATGCTGGAGTTCGAAGAGGGCGGCGTCCAGGACGCCCTGCTGCTCGTCGGCGGGGAGTGCCCGGGCGGTCCGGAGCTCACCCACCCGGCGTACAAAATCCGCGAGGTCCTCGCCGAAGGCGTCCGTCTCCGTCATAGGAGCACCGTAACCGCACGGTGAGCCGGCGGCCGCGACGGTTTCGTGCCGGGGGCGCGGGGCAGCCGCCCGAGGAGAGGAGAGTCGTCGATGCTGCCCGAGCAGGGTTACGAAGGACCGGAACCGGCCTCGACCGTCCGCAGGCTGCAGAGGCTCACCGAGCAGTGTGTCCGTTCCGTCCCCGCCTGCTGCGGGGCCGTCGCGACCCTCAGTGACGGCGGCGCCGAACGCCGTACCAGCGCCACCCATCCGGACCTGGCCGCCCTGGTGTCCGTACAGCTCGACTCCGGTGACGGGCCCATCCGGGCCGCCCTCGACAGCGGCGAACCCGTCGACGCGGAAGACCTCCTCACCGACGACCGCTGGCCCGACTACCGCGCCATGGCGCTCGGCTCCGGCGTACGGGCCAGCGTCACCCTGCCCTTCCACCGGGCCGGCATCGACCTGACCCTCAACCTGTACGGCTTCCGGCCCGGCTCCCTGGGTGACGCCGCGCACGGACCGGCCGCCCTCCTCGGCGAGGAGATCACCGCCGGGCTGGCCCGGGACCGCCGCTACCGCGCCGCCCTCACCGAAGTCGGCCACCTCGCCACCGCCCTGCGCTCCCGGCCCGTCATCGACCAGGCCGGCGGCATCGTGATGCACGCCCTGGGCTGCGACGCGGACGAGGCACACGCCGTCCTGCGCCGCGTCTCGCAGCTCACCAACCGCAAGCTGGCCGATGTCGCCGGCGGGATCGTACGCAGCCGGGGGCGCGGACTGGAGAGGGAACTGGCCCGCCTCACGGCCACCACCGGCCCCGGAAAGAGCGGCGACACGCGAGGAATCTCCGTATAAAAGGCTTTGGACGGGATAAAGGGCTTCGGGGACGGGCAGGGTGCCCGCACGCACCGACGACGGAGGTGAGGGCATGCGGGAACCGGCTCCGGCGGACCACGAGAACCGCGAGCTCCCCGAAGGGCGCGGACCGGTGCGGTACGCGCCGGGAGCCGCCGACGCCGGACTGCCCGTGGAGCCCGGCCTCGCCACCGTCCTCGCGGCAGCCGCCGGACGCACCGAACCCGAACCCCCCGGCGGCGGGGCCGTCCTGCGCGACGCCGCCTGCGGCTACTGGTGGCGGCGCGGGCTGCGCTGTCACCCCGAGGACGTCGCCGCCGCCCCCGGCGCCCAGCCGCTGCTCGCCGCGCTGATCGCCGCCCACGCCGGCGACGTCCTGATGCCCCGGCCCTGCCCGGCCGGGTGGGCCCCCCAGGCGCGGCTCCTCGGGCGGCCCGCCTACCACGTACCCACGCCCGCCGAGTGCGGCGGCGTCCCGGACCCGTACGCCCTCCTCGAGACCGTACGCCGCGTACGCGCCGAAGGCGGCCACCCCGCCCTGCTGCTGCTCTCCGTGGCCGACGACCCCACCGCCACCGTCCCGCCCCCCGAACTGATGCGTGAGACCTGTGAGGCGGCCGTCGGCGAAGGCCTGCACATCATCAGCGACGAAACCTGGCGCGACACCCTCCACGACCCGCACGACACCGTCCTCGTCAGCCCCGCCGAGATGTGCCCCGACGACGCCACCGTCCTGTGCGACCTCACCGGCGCGCTCCTCCCCGCGTCCTGGCCCGCCGCCGTCGCCCGCTTCCCGCCCACCCCGGCCGGCAGCGCCCGCCGCGCCCGCGCCCTGGACCTGCTCACCGCGCTCGGCGCCCACGTCGCCGGCCCCGTCGCGGTGGCCGCGGCCCACGCACTCGACGAACCCGACCCGGTCACCACCCGGACGGCCGCCGCGGCCGCCCTCCACGCGCGCGTGGCCGCCGCCGCGCACCGCGCCGTCCTGACCGCGGGCGCCCTCGCCCTCCCACCCCGGGCCGGCCGCCACCTCTACGCCGACCTCGGGCCCCTGCGCGGCCCCCTCGCCGAGCGGGGCGTCACCGACTCCATGGAACTGGAGGAGTACCTGACCGGCCGGCTGGGCGCCCCCGCACCCGGCGGTCACCGCTTCGGCGACGAACTGGGCGCCCTGCGCGTACGGCTCCCCACCGCACCCCTCCTCGGCACCACCCCCGAGGAACGGACCGAAGCGCTCACCGCGGACGACCCGCTGGAACTGCCACCCGTCGCACGCGCGTTGAGCTCCTTCGGAGCCGCCTTCCGAGAACTCCAAGAACCACGGTGAACGGAGCCCGCAGATGACGGAACAGACGTCACCCGCCGAGCGGACGGCACCCGGCGACCGCACGGGGGCCGCCCCCGGCAGCCCCCGGCCCCTCGGCGAGATCCGCGTCTGGCCGAGATCCTTCGCCGACCGGCTCACCGCGCCCCTCCCCGGCGTACGCGCCATGGCCAGACTCGCGCGCGAAGGAGCCGTACGCCCCAGCCCCGAAGGCCTCCGCGACATCCCCCGGCTCCCCTTCGCGCCCGAGCCGCTGCCCGCCGTCGACGCCCGCACCGTCTCCCTCACCTGGGCCGGACACGCCAGCTGGGTCGTCCGCGTCGGCGGCCTGACCGTTCTCACCGACCCCGTCTGGTCCCGCCGCATCCTCGGCACCCCCACACGCATCACCCCCGTCGGTGTCCCCTGGGAAGACCTGCCGCCCATCGACGCCGTCGTCATCAGCCACAACCACTACGACCACCTCGACGCCCCCACCCTCAAGCGGCTCCCGCCCACCACCCCCGTCTTCGTCCCGGCCGGCCTCGGCCGCTGGTTCCGCCGCCGCCGCTTCACCCGCGTCACCGAACTCGACTGGTGGGAAGCCGCCGAACTGCGCGGCGTCCGCTTCGACTTCGTACCGGCCCACCACTGGTCCAAACGCACCCTCACCGACACCTGCCGGACCCTGTGGGGCGGCTGGGTGCTCACCGACCGCCACGACCACCGCGTCTACTTCGCCGGCGACACCGGCTACGGCCACTGGTTCGGCGAGATCGGCCGCCGCCACCCCGGCATCGACCTCGCGCTGCTGCCCATCGGCGCATACGCCCCCCGCTGGTGGCTCCGCGACGTCCACATCGACCCGGAGGAAGCGGTCCAGGCCTTCCAGGACCTCGGCGCCCACACGATGGTCCCCATGCACTGGGCGACCTTCGTCCTCTCCTCCGAACCCGTCCTCGAACCCCTGACCCGCGTCAGAACCGCCTGGCAGGCCGCCGGCCTCCCGCGCGACCGCCTCTGGGACATGCCCATCGGCACCACGCGGGTTCTGTGAGGGCTCGGTTCGCCTCCGTCAGGCCCTTCGCGGCACCGGCGGCCCCGCACCAGCGGCAGGAGCCGCACCCCGGGACACGGCAAGGCACCGCGCCGCACGCCCCAAGCCCGCCCCGCACCGGTCACCCCGCGCGGTGGCGCAGGCGCCGCCAGACCGGCGGCGCCGCGCTGATCAGCAGCGTCAGGGCTACCGCGGCCAGCACGCCCTCCCAGGGGCGGGCGAACAGCGAGCCGCCCAGGATGCCGATCAGCTGGTACGTCACCGCCCACGCCAGGCACGCGGGGACGTCACCGCGCAGGAACCGGCCCAGCCGCATCCCGGACAGCAGGCAGGCCAGCATCACCGGGATGCGCCCGGCCGGCACCAGCCGGGACAGCACCAGCACCGAGACCCGGTGCGTACGCAGTTTCTCCTGCGCCTGCTCCAACCGGTCCGGCGCCGCCCGGTCGCTCAGCGCCGCCAGCCAGCGCGAACCGTTCCTGGACCGCACCCCGCGCTGCCCCAGCCAGTACAGCGCCGCGTCGCCGGTGAACGCCGCGCCCGCCGCCAGGAGGAACACCGCCAGCAGGGCGAACGGCGCCGTCTGATGGAACGCCACCACCGCCGCGGAGCTGACGATCGCCCCGGTCGGCACCACCGGCACCAGCGCGCCCAGCGCCACCAGCAGGAACAGCGACGGGTACCCGACCGCCTGCTGGGTCGACTCGGCCGGCAGCCGCCCCAGCACCTCACCGATCACCGGACACCTCCGGCCGCACGCTCTCGCCGTGCCCCAGCCGGTGCACCACGACCCCGGGCGCGATCCGCGCCGCGTGCCGGACGAACTCGTCACCCGGCGCGTGGAATTCGTGCGGACGCACCGCGTCCAGCCCGATCGGCCAGTACGTGCCGTAGTGCACCGGCACGGCGGCGCGCGGCGCCAGCGCGGCGAGCGCCCGCGCCGCCCGCCCCGCGTCCAGGTGTCCGTGCCCCAGGTACGGCCCCCAGCCGCCGACCGGCAGCAGGGCGACATCGACGGGGCCGACCGCGTCGGCCATGCCGTCGAACAGCCCGGTGTCCCCGGCGAAGTACGTCCGCGCCGCCCCGCTGACCACGTAGCCGAGCGCGGGGGAGCGGTGCGGCCCGACCGGCAGCCGCCGCCCGTCGTGCGCGGCCGGGACCGCCCGGACGACCAGGTCGCCGACCTTCACCTCGTCGCCGGGGCCCACCTCCGTGACGCGCAGCCCGCGCAGCCTCCGCAGCCCCGGCACGGCGCGCGGCGCCCCGTGCGGCACCACCAGCCGGGTCCCGGGCGCGAGGCGGGCCAGCGACGGCAGGTGCAGATGGTCGGCGTGGAGGTGCGACACCAGCGCCACGTCGGCCCGCGCGGCCTCCGGCGGCGGCAGTTTCCCGCGCCGGCGCCGCAGGTGGGCCAGGCGCCGTACGAACACGGGGTCGGTCAGCACGCGTACGCCGGAGTCCTCGACCGTACACGTGGCATGACCCCACCAGGTGACTTCCACCGGCACGCCGCCCTCCTCACGCCTGACTCCTTACGAGCGTAAGTGCGCGCCCCTTCGCGCGGAGGCGTTCGGAGTAGGGTCTGCGCATGGACGACGTACGCGTGGCGGCGATCGCCAGCCTGACGCCGCTCGAGGAGCTCGACAGCGATCCCTTCCTGGTCGACACGCGCAGTCAGTACGCGATGTGCGAGCGGTGGGCGGCCGACAAGGGGTTTGTCGTCATCCGCCAACTGCTGTTCTACGGCCTGCGGCCCGACCACTCGATGCTGTGGGCGGATGTCGACGCCGGGGCGGTGGACCTCTTCGTGGCGCCCAACGAGCGGGTCCTGGAGCGGGCCGTGACCTCGGCGCGGGACTTCTCGGCGGAGTGCGAGCGGCGGGGCGTGCGGCTGGAGACGGCGGGCCTCGACGAGCCGGCGTACGACGCGGGGATGAAGGCCCATGTGCACCGCCGGCTGTCGATGCCCACCGCGGGCTACGACGGCTGCTGACGCGCACCCGGTCCTGCCGGTGGGGTGTGCCACGCTGGATGCCGGGCTCGACGAAAGGCTGACGGCGTGGTCGAAGGGCGATGGCGGACGGCCGGCAGCACCGTGCTGCGGGTCATCGTGGTGTGGGCGGTGTCCACCCTCACGATGCTGGCGCTCGCGGGCCTGCTGCCGGACTTCCAGCTGCAGTCGGACGACGGTGACAGCGTCACCAGGACCGCCGTCACCGCCGCGTGGGGGGCCGGGGCGTTCGGTCTGCTGAGCGCGCTCGTGTGGCCGCTGGTCGTGCGGGCGTTGCTCCTCGTCCCGGCCCTGGTCCTCGGCCTGCTCGCCTTCTTCCTCAACGGCTCGCTGCTGCTCGTCGCGCTCTGGCTGATCCCCGACGGCCGCGGCGAGGCCGACCCGGAGAACGCCGTCGTGGTGGCCGCCGTCATGTCCGCCGTCGCCTCCGCGACCTCCACCGCCCTGGCCGTGGGCGACGACAACGCCTACCGGCGCCGGCTCCACCGGCTCGCCGGGCGGCGCCGCCCCGCGACCGCCGGCCCCGGCCCCGGCGGCCCGCCCGGCACGGTGTTCCTCCAGCTCGACGGCGTGGGCCACCACGTGCTGCGGGACGCCGTGGCCGAGGGACTCATGCCCACCGTGGCCCGCTGGCTCGGCTCCACCCACCGCCTCACCCCCTGGTACACCGACTGGTCCAGCCAGACCGGCGCGAGTCAGCTCGGCATCCTGCACGGCACCAGCCACGATGTCCCCGCCTTCCGCTGGTACGAGAAGGACAGTGGCCGGCTGATGGTGTGCAACCGGCCCGCGAGCGCCGTCGAGCTGCAGCGCCGCGCCGTCGAGCGCACCGGTGACGGCGGGCTGCTCACCCTGGACGGCGCGAGCCGCGGCAACCTGTTCAGCGGCGGTGCGGACCAGCTCGCCCTCGTGCTGTCGGTCTCGGCGCGCCGGGGCCCCCGCACCCGCTCCCGCGCGGGCTACGTCGCGTACTTCCGCGACCCCGCCAACGCCGTCCGCACCGCCGTCTCGTACGCCGCCGAGGTGTGCCGGGAGGTCGGCCAGTCGACGCGGTCCCGGCTGCGGGGCGACAGCCCGCGCGTGGGCCGCGGCGGGCTGTACCCGTTCATCCGCGCCTTCGCGACGGTCGTCGAGCGCGACGTGGTGGTCGCGGCGGTGATCGGCGACATGCTCGCGGGACGCGCCGCCGTGTACGCCGACCTCGTCGCGTACGACGAGGTGGCCCACCACTCCGGGCCGCACAGCCGGGACGCGGCCAAGGTGCTGGAGCGGCTCGACCGGTCGATCGCCCTGATCGCGAAGGTCGCCGAGCACACGCCCCGCCCGTACCGGATCGTGCTGCTCTCCGACCACGGCCAGAGCCCCGGCGAGACGTTCGAGTCCGCGTACGGGCTGACGCTCAAGGATCTGGTGCGGGCGGGCTGCGGGCTGCCCGTGCCGCGCCGCGTCCGCCACAGCCCGAGCGGCGCCGAGGCGCGCGACGCGCTGCGCAGCGCCGTGCACCTGCCCCTGGAGCAGGGCCGCGAGGAGCGCCCGTCGCGCGGTTCGGGCCCGATGGTGCTGGCCTCCGGCAACCTGGGGCTGATCTCCTTCCCGGACGTGCCGTACCGGATGTCCCGGGAGGAGATCGAGCGCCGCCATCCCGCCCTGCTGCGGACCCTCGCCAACCATCCGGGCATCGGGTTCCTGCTCGTCCGCAGCGAGGAGCACGGCTCGGTGGTGCTGGGCCCCGCCGGGCTGGAGGTCCCGGTCGACGAACTCACCGACGGCGGGGGCCCGCTCGCCGTCCACGGCCCGGGCGCGGCCGACGCCATCCGGCGCGCCGACTCCTTCCCGCACGTGGCCGACATCATGGTGAACTCCATGTACGACCCGGCGACGGGCCGCGTGCACGCCTTCGAGGAGCAGATCGGCTCCCACGGCGGTCTGGGCGGCGAACAGTCGCGCGCCTTCCTGGTGTCCCCGCTGACCCTGTCCCCGCCGGTCGCGGACGGCGGCCGGCTCCAGGGCGCGGAGGAGGTGCACCGGGTGTTCAGGCGCTGGCTGCGCGAGTGCCACGGGCCGCAGGTGCCGGTCGGACCGCGGGCCGATGGCCTGCAGGAATCACCGCCACACCACCAACCGGAAGAAGCATTTCCGGTTCCGGACAGCCTCGCACCGGACAAACGCGGGTGATTTGGTACGCCGCTCTCCGTCCCCGACCATATTTCAGGTTTGTACGGAGAAAGGCGCACCACCCCCCATGACCACGGTCGTCACCACCCCACCCCAAGAGCAGCGGAGCGGGCAGGACCCGCACCAGCCGCAGTCGCCGCAGGACACGCACGCGCGGCGGTTCGGACTCCCGATCGCCACCGCACTGGTCATGGGCAACATCATCGGCGGCGGGATCTTCCTCCTCCCCGCCTCCGTCGCCCCCTACGGCACCATCAGCCTGGTCGCCTTCGCCGTCCTCACCGCCGGGGCCATCGCGCTCGCCCTCGTCTTCGGCCGGCTCGCCGAGAAGCACCCCCGCACCGGCGGCCCGTACGTGTACGCCCGCGAGGCGTTCGGCGACTTCGCCGGCTTCCTCGCCGCCTGGTCGTACTGGATCACCACCTGGGTCTCCAACGCGGCGCTCGCCGTCGCCGCCGTCGGGTACCTCGACGTCCTCGTCCCCGTCCACGGCTCCACGGCCGCGACCATCGCGGCGGCGCTGATCCTCCAGTGGCTGCCCGCCCTCGCCAACCTGGCCGGCACGCGCTACGTCGGCGCCGTCCAGCTCATCGCCACGGTCCTGAAGTTCGTGCCGCTGCTGCTCGTCGCCGTCGGCGGACTGTTCTTCTTCGACTCCGCCAACCTCGGGCCCTTCCGGGCCGGGGACTCCGGCGCCCTCGGCGCCGTCTCCGCCTCCGCCGCGATCCTGCTCTTCAGCTACCTCGGCGTCGAGTCGGCGGCGGTCAGCGCCGGCGAGGTCCGCGACCCCGCACGCAACGTCGGCCGCGCCACCATCCTCGGCACGCTCGGCGCCGCCACGATCTACCTGCTCGGCACGCTCGCCGTCTTCGGCACCGTCGCCCACGACAAGCTGGTCACCTCCACCGCCCCCTTCTCCGACGCCGTCAACACCATGTTCGGTGGCTCCTGGGGCGGCACCGCCGTGGCCTGCATGGCCCTCGTCTCCATGGTCGGCGCCCTCAACGGCTGGACGCTCCTCAGCGCCCAGACCCCCTACGCCGCCGCCCGGGACGGCCTGTTCCCGAAGGCGTTCGCCCGCAAGAAGCGCGGAGTGCCGACCGTCGGCGTCCTGGTCACCGTCGTCCTGGCATCGCTGCTGACCGTCTACAACTACACGGCGGGCTCCGACGGCGTCTTCGAGATCCTCGTGCTCGTCACCACCTTCACCGCCACCGTCCCCTATCTCCTGTCCACCGCCGCGCAGATCCACTTCCTCGCCTCCGGGCAGACCGACCGGGTCCACCGCGGCCGTCTCGTCCGCGACGCGGTGCTCGCCGCACTGGCCTTCGGCTTCTCCATGTGGCTGGTCGCCGGCTCCGGCTACGCGGCGGTCTACCAGGGTGTGCTGTTCCTCTTCGCGGGCGTGCTCGTGTACGCCTGGATGTCGGCCCGCAAGCAGCGCGCGGAGGGAGCGGGCCGCCGGTAATTCGGCTGCGCCGTGAGGTCCGGTGCGTCCACACTGTTCGAGCCCGCACCCGTTCGGGCGTTCGACCAGTCCGGGCGCACCGGACCTCACGCCTTCCCAGGAGCCCCCGCTTGCAGGCAGCCGTCACCGTCACGCCGGCCCGGATCCCCGAGCTGCTGCTCGGCCTCGCGACCGTACGCCCCGTCTTCCTCTGGGGCGCGCCCGGCATCGGGAAGTCCTCCCTCGTACGGAACTTCGCCGAGTCCCTCGGCCTGGAGTGCGTCAGCCTGCTGGGCACCCAGCTCGCGCCCGAGGACCTCATCGGCGTACCGCAGATCCGCGACGGGAAGTCGGTCTTCTGCCCGCCCGAGGCCATCGCCCGTGACGAGCCCTACTGCCTCTTCCTCGACGAGCTGAACGCCGCCACCCCCGACGTCCAGAAGGCGTTCTACTCCCTCATCCTCGACCGGCGCATCGGCACCTACGAGCTGCCCGCCGGGTCCATCGTCATCGGCGCCGGCAACCGCGCCACCGACAACGCGCTGGCCCGCCCGGTCGCCTCCGCGCTGATCAACCGTCTCACCCACGTCCACCTGCGCGCCTCCACCACCGACTGGCTGGTGTGGGCCGGGGAGAACGGCATCCACCCCTGGGTCGTCGACTACCTCACCGACCGGCCCGACCACCTCTGGTCCCAGCCGCCCAAGACCGAGGAGCCGTTCTCCACCCCCCGCTCCTGGCACATGCTCTCCGACGCGCTGCACTCCTTCGGCCCGACGCTCGACGAGGACACCCTCAAGATCGTCGCGCACGGCACCCTCACCCCGGCGCACGCCGTCTCCTTCTGCGGATACGCCAAGATCGTGCGGCACGCGTACGGCATCGACGCCATCATCAAGGGCGACGCGTCCTGGCCGCACCGCGTCGAGGACCGCGACCTGCTCTACTACCTCGCCGACGCCTTCCGCGGCCGGCTCATCAAGGAACTGCCCGCCACCAAGGACCAGATCCCGCCGGCCCTGCGGCAGGCCGCCCACCGCGCCAAGTCGCTGCTCGTGCAGCTCGCCGAGATCTCCGTCGAGGTAGCCCAGACCGTCATCGCCGACGACTCCGACGGCCGGCCCGTCCTGCCCGCCTGGTTCCTCGTCGAAGCCGCGCGCGACATGCCCCGGCTGGTCGAGGCCCGCCGGTGAGCCGTACGTCACGAGCCAAGGCCGCGCGCGACGACCCGGCCACCCAGGCGTTCCTCGCCGGGCTCGCCCTCGTCAAGCGCAACCCGGCGCTCGCCGCGCTGGAGGCCGACATCTGCCGCAGCCGCGACTGCGAGCGGTCCCCGCGCCACGGCCTCGCCGCCGTCGACTCCAACGGCCGGATCCACGTCCACCCCGAGCGCCGCGCCGACCCCGCCGACTGGGCCTGGGCCCTCGCCCACTGCCTCATCCACCTCGGCTTCGGCCACGTCCCCGCCCACCACGACGAACGCCCGCGGCCCGACCGCTTCGACCTCGCCGCCCGCTGCGCCGTCGTCAACCGCTTCATGCTCACCCTGCACGTCGGCCGCGCCCCCGCGGACCTGCCGGAGACGTACCCCGACGGCGACGAGGAACAGCTCGCCGCGCGCTGGCGCCGAGGCGGCGTCCCCGCCCCGTACGCGCACTGCGGTACGGCGGGAGACGCCCCCGACCAGATCCTCGTGGCCTGGCCCTCCTGGCGCACCCCGCCCGACTGGCAGCTCGCCTTCGCGCACGCCCTGACCCGCACGATGTCCGCCGCGATGGACGTCGCGGGCGGGCGGCGCGACGCGCTCACCGGTGAGCGGCGCGCGCTGCAGCCCTGGGACCGGGCGCTCAGTTGGTTCCTGTCCTCCTACCCGCTGCTCGGTGGCATCGCCGCCGGCATGAAGATCGTCGCCGACGCCGAACTGGCCCGCGCGCACGGCATCTCCGTCGCCGCCGTCGACGCCGCCCTCGGCGAGATCTACCTCAACCCGCTGCGCCGGTACGACGACGAGGAGTGGCGCTTCATCCTCGCCCACGAGATGCTGCACGCCGCCCTGCGCCACGGCGACCGGCGCGGCGGGCGCGACCCGTACCTCTTCAACGTCGCCGCCGACTACGTCATCAACGGCTGGCTCGTCGAGATGCGCGTCGGCACCATGCCCGAGGGGCTGCTGCACGACCCGCGGCTCAAGGGCGCGTCGGCGGAGGAGGTGTACGACCGGATCGCCACCGACGCCCGCCGGATGCGACGCCTGGCCACTCTGCGCGGCAAGGGCACCGGCGACATCCTCGGCGAGCCGCTCGGCGGCCGTCCCGGCGACTACGTCGACCTCGACGAGTTCTACCGGCGCGGCCTCGTCCAGGGCTTCGACCTGCACGTCAGCGGTGAGCGGGGGCTGCTGCCCGCCGGGCTCGTCCAGGCGATCCGGGCCCTGGCCCATCCGCCCGTGCCCTGGGACGCCCGGCTGGCGCGCTGGTTCGACGAGTTCGTGCCCCGCCCGGAGCCGGTACGCGGCTACGCCCGGCCCGCCCGCCGCCAGGCGTCCACGCCCGACATCCCGCGCGCCGGGCGGTACTTCCCGCCCGAGGAGGTCGCCCGCTGCACCTTCGGCGTCGTCCTCGACACCTCGGGCTCCATGAACGCGCGGCTGCTCGGCAAGGCGCTCGGCGCCATCGCCTCGTACGCCGAAGCCCGCGACGTGCCGGCGGCGCGCGTGGTGTTCTGTGACGCGGCGCCGTACGACGCCGGCTACCTGCCCCCGACGGAGATCGCCGGCCGGGTCCGGGTCCGGGGTCGCGGCGGAACCGTCCTCCAACCGGGCGTCGATCTGCTCCAGCGCGCGGACGACTTCCCGCCCACAGCTCCCCTCCTGATCATCACGGACGGCTTCTGCGACGTGCTGCGGGTGCGGCGGGAGCACGCCTATCTCATCCCGGACGGCGCGTCCCTGCCGTTCACGGCGCGGGGCCCGGTGTTCCGGCTCCGCTGAACGAGCGGTTCCCGGCCCGAT
The DNA here is from genome assembly GCF_040612535.1 of Streptomyces sp. NPDC006368. NCBI lineage: Bacteria > Bacillati > Actinomycetota > Actinomycetes > Kitasatosporales > Streptomycetaceae > Streptomyces > Streptomyces sp. NPDC006368. The sequence continues at coordinate 145,611 of NZ_JBEXQK010000006.1, read as the reverse complement.
CGGGTCACCACCCGCCCCGACGCGGGCAAGGGAACGCCCATGACCGGCATGACCGGGCTCGCCGTCGCCGCACGCCGGGCCGTGCTGGTCACCGTCCTGGAGCTGGCCGCCCTGCTGGGCGTCACGGCCGGAGCCGGACCGGCCCCGGGCGCCGAGCCCGGCCCGGCCGCCGCCCCCGCCGCACCGGAACCGGACCTGACGGAGGCGGAGGCGGCGGCCCCGCACCGCGCGGACCGCCGCCACCGGCGCACCGTCCGCCCCCGGCCCCGCGCCCCTACCGGCCCCGCGCCCCTACCGGTCCCTCGCCGCGGCCCCGCCCACGGCTCCGCTCCTCGCCGGCCATCCGGCGGTACGCGCCGTCCGGTGCGTGGTCCTGCGCTGCTGAGCGGTACGCCCCCGCTCGCCGCAGCCCAGCCACGTCACCGAACAGGAGGCCCCGCCATGCCCGCCGACCCCTTCGCGGCACTGACCGCCATGATCCGCGCCGAAGCCGCCCGCTCCGCCGACCCGAACGCTCCCCGCCGAGCCCCCACACCACGCGGACGGTGCGCCGCTGCCGCAAGCCCCTGAGGACGAGGAGAAGTGGACGAGGCGCCCGCCACCGCAGGGTGCGCCCGGTACGAGCCCCTCGCACCGGGCGCCCGCGGGCGTCAGCCCCCGGGGTGCGGCGAAGCCCCGGTTCCGGGAAAGGCGGGACAAGGGAGAACCCCCGTCACCCACCCGGCGTGGACAACCCCCGCGCCGCCCCCGCCAACGCGTCCAGCACCGGCCGGATGAGCGGATGCTCCTCCGCTCCCCGCCGCACCGCCGCGAACACGCGCCGGAACGCCGCAGGCCCCGCCACCGGCCGCACCACCACGTCCTTGAGTTCCATGCCGCGCAGCGCCGAGCGCGGCACCAGGGCCACGCCCGCCCCCGCGCCCGCCAGCGCGACGACCGCGCGGAAGTCGTCCGAGGAGTGCACCAGGCGCGGGTCGAAACCCGCCAGTTCGCAGGCGAGGAGCACCATGTCGTGGCAGGGGTTGCCGGGGTACGGCGCGATCCAGTCGGCGTCCGCGAGCGAGGCCAGCGCGACCTCCGGCCCCTGCCCCAGCGGATGCCCGGCGTGCAGCACCGCGTCGAACGGCTCCGCGTACAGCGGCACGCGGGCCAGCCGCCGGTCACCCTCGCGCGGCGCGCCCCGGTACTCCACGGCCAGCGCCACATCCGCCTCACCGTCCAGGACGAGCGGCAGCGACTCGTCGCCCTCCGCGTCCCGCACCCGCACCCGGATGCCGGGGTGCGCGTCGGCCAGCCGCCCGATCGCGGGCGCCAGCACCTCGGCGATGCCCGTGGCGAACGCGGCGACCGTCACCTCACCGGCCGTGCCGCCCGCGTACGCCGCGAGCTCGGCCTCCGCCCGCTCCAGCTGCGCCAGCACCTCGTTCGCGTGCTCCAGCAGGATCTCGCCGGCGGCGGTGAGCCGTACGCCCTTGCCGCTTCGGGTGAGCAGGGTGTGCCCGGTCTCCTGCTCCAGCGCGGCGAGCTGCTGCGAGACGGCGGACGGGGTCAGATACAGCGCCGCGGCCGCGGCGGTCACCGTACGGTGGTCCGCCGCGGCCCGCAGGATCCGCAGACGCCGGGGGTCGATCACCCCGCCATTGTCCCCCAGCCTCAGCCGGCCATCGCCGCCCGCGCGTCGACGAACGCGGCCACCGCCCGCTCCACGTCGCGCGTCGAGTGCGCCGCCGACAGCTGCACCCGGATCCGGGCCTGACCCATCGGCACCACCGGGTACGAGAAGCCGATCACGTACACGCCGCGCTCCAGCAGCAGTTCGGCCAGGCGGGCGGCCTCCGCCGCGTCACCGATCATCACCGGGGCGATGGCGTGCTCCCCGGGCAGGATCTCGAAACCGGCCTCCGCCATCCTCGTACGGAAGAGCTTGGTGTTGGCGTCCAGCTTCTCCCGCAGGTCACCCGCCGACTCCAGCAGGTCCAGGACCTTCAGCGACGCGGCGGCGATCACCGGGGCGAGGGAATTGGAGAAGAGGTACGGGCGCGACCGCTGGCGCAGCAGCGCGACGATCTCGGCGCGCGCCGCCACGTACCCGCCGGACGCGCCGCCCAGGGCCTTGCCGAGCGTGCCGGTGATGATGTCGACACGGTCCATCACACCGTGCAGCTCGGGCGTGCCGCGCCCACCCGGCCCCACGAACCCGACCGCGTGCGAGTCGTCGACCATCACCATCGCGTCGTACCGGTCGGCGAGGTCGCAGATCTCCGGCAGCGGGGCGACGTACCCGTCCATGGAGAAGACGCCGTCGGTGACGATGAGCCGGCGCCGCGCGTCCTGCGTCTCCTTCAGCTGCTTCTCCAGGTCGGCCATGTCCCGGTTGGCGTACCGGTGGCGGCGCGCCTTGGACAGCCGGATGCCGTCGATGATGGAGGCGTGGTTGAGGGCGTCCGAGATCACCGCGTCCTCGGGGCCGAGGAGCGTCTCGAAGACACCGCCGTTCGCGTCGAAGCAGGAGGAGTACAGGATCGTGTCCTCCTGCCCCAGGAACGCCGAGAGCCGCTGCTCCAGCTCCTTGTGGATCTCCTGCGTGCCGCAGATGAAGCGCACGGACGCCATGCCGTAACCCCAGCGGTCCAGCGCCTCCTTCGCGGCGGCGATGACCTCGGGGTGGTCGGCGAGGCCCAGGTAGTTGTTGGCGCAGAAGTTCAGCACGTCACCGGAGGGGACGGAGACGGTGGCGCTCTGCGGGGTGCCGATGACCCGCTCCGGCTTGAAGAGACCCGCGTCGCGGATCTCGTCGAGGGTGGTGCGCAGCTCGTCGCGGACGGACGCGAACATAAACGGAATCTCCTCAGTGAAGGTCAGACGGTCCAGTCAAGGATGATCTTGCCGCTGCGGGCGGTGGCGGCCTCGTCGAAGGCCGCGTCGAAGTCGCGGAAGCCGTAGGAGCCGGTGATCACCGGGCTGAGGTCGAGGCCGCCTTCGAGCAGCACGGTCATCGCGTACCACGTTTCGAACATCTCGCGGCCGTAGATGCCCTTGACCGTGATCATCGACGTGACGATCTTCGACCAGTCGACGGCGAACTCCTCGGCGGGCAGGCCCAGCATCGCGATCCGGCCGCCATGGGTCATGTTCGCGACCATGTCCCGCATGGCCTCGGCCCGCCCGGACATCTCCAGGCCGATGTCGAAGCCCTCGCGCAACCCCAGCTGCCGCTGCGCCTCACCGATGGTCGACTCGGAGACATTGACGGCGAGCGTCGCGCCCACCTTGCGGGCCAGCTCCAGCCGCGACTCACTCACATCGGTGATCACCACATTGCGCGCCCCGGCGTGCCGGGCGACCGCCGCCGCCATGATCCCGATCGGCCCGGCGCCGGTGATCAGGACGTCCTCGCCCACGAGCGGGAAGGACAGCGCGGTGTGCACCGCGTTCCCGAACGGGTCGAAGATCGCGGCCACATCCAGGTCGACCTTCGCCCGGTGCACCCACACGTTGGACGCGGGCAGCGCCACGTACTCGGCGAACGCCCCGTCCCGCCCGACCCCCAGACCGACCGTCGCCCGGCACAGGTGCCGGCGGCCCGCCAGACAGTTGCGGCACTTCCCGCACACCAGGTGCCCCTCGCCGCTCACCAGGTCACCGACCGCGACGTCCCGCACGTCCGCGCCGACGGCCGCGACCTCGCCGACGAACTCGTGCCCCAGCACCAGCGGCGTGCTGACCGCCTGCCGCGCCCAGCCGTCCCAGGACCTGATGTGCAGATCCGTACCGCAGATACCGGTACGCAGCACCCGGATCAGAACGTCGCCGGGCCCGGTCTCGGGCTCCGGCACGTCCATGAGCCAGAGGCCGGGCTCGGCCTTCCGCTTGACAAGTGCCTTCATGGTGCGGCTCCCCGGGGAGGTACGGGTGGAGATCGTGAACGCGCACCAATCTGCCCAGGTCACACCCACCGCGTCCATCGAGGTTTTCTTAAGCGGGTCAACAGGAGAGCTTCACGCGCCACGCCCTCTACCGTCCTCGTATGACGACGCCCGTCTGGTACACGTCCTACGGTTCCAACACGCACCTCGAGCGCCTGGCCTGCTACATCCGCGGCGGCACACCGCCCGGCGCGACCCGCGCCCACCCGGGCTGCCGCGACCGCCGCCTGCCGGCCGTGTCCGTCCCGGTCGAGCTGGAAGGAGCCCTGTACTTCGCCACCGAGTCACCGGTGTGGACCGGCGGCAGGGCGTTCTACGACCCGGACGCGGAGGGTCGCGTCCTGGCGCGGGCCCACCTGATCACGGCACAGCAGCTCTCCGACATCGCCGCCCAGGAGATGTACCGGGAACCGGGCCCGGACACCGACCTCGACCTGACCGACGTCCTCCGCGACGGCAGGGCGGTCCTGGGGGAGGGGCGCTACGAAACGCTGGTCTGCCCGGGGACCCTCGACGGCCACCCCCTCCTCACCTTCACCGCTCCCTGGCGGATGACGGACGTCGACCGGAACAGACCCTCCGCCGCCTACGTCCGCTACCTCGCCATGGGGCTCCTGGCCGCCGGCGCCTGGGACGCGGCCACCATCGCCGCGTACGTGGCCTCCTGCCCCGGCGCGGCCGGTCACTGGACCGAGCAGCAGATCAGGGACCTCATCGCCTTACCTCCGCGGTAATCGACCGGGACCTGCCCCGCCCGGCAGGGTGGCGGTACCGGAACCCACCCGTACCCACTCCACGGAGGCTGATCCGCCATGTCCCACGCCCTGCTCGCCGGCATCTCCCGCACGACCGAGCCGCAGACCATGCTGCGCCGCTTCCTCGCCCTCGACGCCGTCGTCACCGGGGCGAACGGTCTCGCGTACGCCGTCGCCTCCGCACCCCTCGGGCGGCTCCTCGGCGTCGACGCGAGCCTCCTGCTCGGACTCGGCCTGTTCCTCACCGGGTTCGCGGCGGCCGTCGGCTACCTCGCCTCCCGTCCGCAGCCGCCCGCCACGCCGGTCAGGCTGGTCATCGACGCCAACGCGGTCTGGGCGGTGCTCAGCGTCGTCGCGCTCGTCGCCTGGCTGTCACCCAGCACGGCCGGGGCGGTGTGGATCCCGGCGCAGGCCGTGACCGTGGCCGCTTTCGCCGCCCTCCAGTGGTGCGCCCTGCGGGCGGTGGGGCGCTAGAGGGACCGGAGGTACGTGACCGTCGCCGCGTCGGCCGGGAGGAACGTCTCGATGGCCAGCTCGGCGACCGTCACGTCCATCGGCGTGTTGAAGGTGGAGATCGACGACACGAAGGACAGCACCCGCCCGCCGTGCTCGACGCGCAGCGGCAGCGCCACGTACGGGTGGGAGGCGGGGTCCTCCCGGTCCTCCGGGGCGCCGCCCGCCCGCTCCGGCAGCGGATACGCCGCGACCTCGTCGTACAGCCTCCGCAGCGGCTCCGAGCGCACCAAGGCGATCTGGCGCTCCATCTGGGCCAGCAGGTGACCGCGCCACTCGCGCAGGTTGCGGATCCTCGGCGCCAGGCCCCGCGGGTGCAGGGTGATCCGCATGGCGTTCATCGGCGGCGTCAGCAGATGCTCCGCCACCCCCTCCAGCAGCATCGCGATGCCCCGGTTGGCCGCCACCACCGTGTACGAACCGTCCACCACGATCGCCGGATACGGGTCGTACCCGCCGAGCAGGCGCTCGATGCCCTCCCGCAGGCTTCCCAGCGACGGGTCGTCGAGCGGCGTCTCGGCGTACCGGGGTGCGTAACCGGCCGCCAGCAGCAGGGCGTTGCGCTCCCGTACCGGCACCTCCAGGTGCTCGGCGAGCCGCAGGATCATCTCCTCGCTCGGGCGGGACCGGCCCGTCTCGATGAACGAGACGTGGCGGGCGGACGAGTCGGCGCGCAGCGCGAGCTCCAGCTGGCTCAACCGCCGCCGCTCGCGCCAGCCCCGCAGCAGCGGCCCTACTCCGGTAGCGGACGCGACAGTTGTCATACCGCAGACCGTAACCCACGTGTTGACCTCCGGCCGGTGCCGTCGGACCGTATCGTCACCGGCACGTCCTCGTCGTTCACCGGTACCGACCGGAGGGAGCACCCCACATGCCCACGGAGCCGCTGTCGCAGAAGGAGATCGAGGACCGGCTGCGCGAACTGCCCGGCTGGTCGCAGGAGGGCGACCGGATCGCCCGCACCTACCGCCTCGGCACCCACTTCGCGGCGACCGCGATGGTCGTCCACGTCGCCCGGATCCAGGAGGAGCTGAACCACCACTCCGACCTCACCCTCGGCTACAACACGGTCGGCCTCACCGTGAACACCCACGACGCGGGCGGCGCGATCACGGAGAAGGACTTCCAGCTCGCGTCCCGCGTCGAGGCGATCGCGCCGTCCCACGGCGCGAACTGACGAACCGGAGCGCAGTGGTGAGCGGTGGGCAGGGGAACGCGGTGGGCCGGGAGCGGGTACTCGCCCACCGGGTGGCGGTCCATGGGTTCGACCGCTCCTCCCGCGCGCCGGACGTGCTCGTCCTGGGGGCGCAGGACACCCCGCACGGCGCGGCCCGGCAGGCACTCGCCGCCCGGGGGGCGTCCGCCGACGGTCTCGACCTGGTGTGGTCGTTCCGTGGCGCGCCCCACCTGCACCGGCGTACGGAACTCCCCGCGCTGGCCGGAGCGCTGTGGCCGCTCGACGACGCCGACGCGACGGCACGGATCAACACCGCTGTGATCAGGGAAGGAGCGCGGCTCGGTGTCGAGGCGTTCCGCGTCACCGCCCGGGCGTTCCGCCAGGTGGTGACCGGGCCGATGACCAAGGGGGACGTCAGCACGGCGGTCAGCGCGTCGGTGCCCGGGTCGCTGACGTACTGGTGCGAGCCCTGCGGCGCGCGGCACATCTCCGGGCTGCTCTTCCAGCAGGCCGGGCTCTTCGGCGGGGTCGGGGTGGCGGTGGAAGGCGGCAGGACCGTCCTCGCGCCGCTGCGGCGGCGGTTCCCCGTGCCGGTCGAGGCGTCGGGGACCGCCACGCTGGTGCGGGCGTATCTGCGCTTCCTCGGCCCGGCGACGCCCGCCGAGGTGGCGAGCCACCTGGGCACCACCCGCACCGTGGTCAAGGCGGTGTGGCCGGAGGGCCTCGCCGAGGTATCGGTGGAGGGGAAGCGGGCCTGGCTGCCCGCCCCGGAGCTGGCAGCGCTGCTCTCGGCGGAGAGCGGTGATCTCGTCCGGCTGCTTCCCCCGGGCGATCCGTTCCTCCAGGCACGGGACCGGGAACTGCTCGTACCCGACAGGAAGCGCCGGAAGGAGATCTGGCGGGCGGTCGGCAGTCCGGGCGCCCTGCTGGTCTCCACCGACATCGCCGGGACCTGGCGCGCCCGGGCCGCCGGCCGGGCACTGGTCGTGACCGTCGCGCCGTTCGGGCCGCTGTCCTCCGCCGTCCGCGAGAAGCTGGAGGCCGAGGCCGCCACCGTGGCCTCGGCCCGGGGAGCGAGCGAGGCACGGCTGCGGTTCGCCTGAGCGCCGCCCCGGCGTACACGCGGACCCTCAGGGGCCGGCTGGAGGGGCCGTCAGACGCAGCCCGGTGTGGGCGGCGCAGAACGCCAGCGCGTCGGCCTCCATGTCCAGCCAGCGGGAAACGGCGCGCGCCCCATGGCCGACGCCGTCCTCGCACCGCAGCACCACGGGCCTCCCCCCGGTCGTGGCGTGCTGGAGAGCGGCGGTGAACTTACGGGTGTGGGCGGCGCCGACGCGTGGATCCGTCCGGGCGGTCGCCATCAGGACCGCCGGGTAGCGGGTGGCGGGCCGGACGCGGTGGTAGGGCGAGTATCCGAGCAGGACGTCCAGGTGTGCGGGGTCGTCCGGGTCGCCGAACTCGTCGATCCACCACCGGCCCATGCCCAGACGCGGGTAGCGCACCAGGTCGGTCAGTGAGCCGGAGCAGACGGCCGCGGCGTACAGGTGCGGGTCACGGGTGATCGCGGCGGCGACCATGAGGCCGCTGTGCGAGGCACCTTTGACCGCCAGCCGGCCCGGGTCCGTGAGGCCGCTGCCGATGAGCCAGCGGGCGGCGGCGGCGTGGTCGGCGAGCGCCGTGGGTTTGTTGACCCCGCTGCCGGCCCTGTGCCAGGTCGTGCCGTGCTCCCCGCCGCCGCGTACTCCGGCGATGGCGTAGATCCCGCCCGCGGCGACCCAGGCCCTGATGGTCGCGGAGTAGGCGGGCGCGGCGCGGGCCCCGAAGCCACCGTAGGCGGTCAGCAGGGTCGGGCGCGGCCCGGGCCCGCGATCCGTGGGCATGACCAGGAACAGCGGTACGGCGGTGCCGTCCTCGGAGGGGTACGTGACCCGCCGTACCTCCGCCGGTGCCTGTCGCGCGGGACCGGAGGGGGCGGGGGCCGGGGGCGGGCCCGGGCCGTCGGGATGGCACCGCCGGTCACGCAGGCTGAAACGGTGGACCGCCGGGGCGGTGAGGAAGTCGGTGTACGTGAACCACGCCTGGTCGGTCCCACCGGGCGGCACGGTGAGACGGGTGAGGGTGCCCGGGCCGGTCCCGGGGGTCTCGACATCGGTGATGAGGCCCCCGTCGGCGTCGTGCAGGGACAGACACGCGGCGCCGTCCCGTGAGGAACTGAGCAGGAACCGCACCGCCCCCGTACCGGGCTCGGTCAGGGCCACGCACGCCGAGATGACCGTGCCCTCGCCGGCGGTGATCAAAGGCGTCCACGCGGCGGCAGCGAGGTCACCGGGGCCGTCGCCGGGGGTGTCGCCGGGATCGATGCGGCAGACCCGGCCGCCGGGCGCTCCGTCCGTGGTGATCGCGTACAGCAGTGCCCGCGGCCCGAACCTGACCAGTGCCTGCGCACCCGTGGCCGTGCCGTCGTGCACGACACCGAGCCTCGGCGCCCGGGCGGTGGCGGTGGTCAGGTCGGCCAGGTGGACCCGGTTGCCGCGCTGGGCGCCGGGAGCCTCGCTGATGGCGAGCCGGCGGCCGTCCGCGCTGGTGGACACCGACAGTTGCAGGGCGCGCGTCTCGAACACGACGGTGTCCGCGCCCCCGTCGTGGGCGGCGTCCAGCGGGTGCAGCCGGACCTGGCGAGCGCCGTCGTCCCCGGTGCCCACGTAGTAGAAGCCGGAGTCGTCGGCCAGCCAGGCCACCGAGCTGACCCGTCCAGGGTGCAGCACCGGACCGATCGGGCGCCGGGCCACCACGTCCATCACCCGCAGGGCCGGTTCCTCGCTGCCCCGGGAGGAGACCTGGAACACCAGAAACCTCCCCGACCAGGACGGGCGCCACGCGTCCAGCACCGTACGCCCGGACCGGTCCGGCACCAGTGGGTCGACCAGCACCCGCCGGCGGTGACCGGGCGAGTCGACGACCAGTACCGGCAGCTCCCGCCCGGCGTCGCGGCGCAGTGAGAACCGGTACGGGCCGCGCCACACCGGCGGCGAGGCCGCCGGCGCGGTGGCGGTGCCCGCCTCCGTGAACTCCTCCAGCAACCGCCGGAACACCGGCCTCGTCCCCCACCCGGCCGCCTGCGCCTCGAACCACGCCCGCTGCTCGGCCAGCCACTCCTCGCACGCGACACCGTCGTCCGCCTCCAGCCACCGATAGGGGTCCTCCACCCTGCGGCCGTGTACGTCCTCGACCACCGGCATGCGCCTGGTCACGGGATGCGGCCCCATGGACACCTCTCCGAACAACGCGACGACGACCCGACGAAGACCCGACACAGACCCGGCGAAAGTCCCGGCACCGCCCCGCCAAGGAGGAGCGGCGGCCCACGAGGACCGCCGCACACGGACAGGGATCAGTCGCTGTCACCCTCACCGAGGGCGGCCTGCCAGTCGGGAAGGACGATCACCTCGTCCGCGGGGAGAAGGGGTTCCAGGAGAAGGGGAAGCTCGTTCATCTGTGGCGCTCCTTTCACGGCGTCTGGCCGAGAGAGCTACCCCGCGGATGCCGCGCCCAGCGCGGATGGCGACCACTCGCCACGCGTGGGGTCGTGATGCTCGCCCCCGGGCCGGAGGGCGGCGGTCGTTCGTGAGCGCGGTCCACTACGGGTCGGCGGGGTTGCCGAAACGGCAACGGAGCTCGACGCCCCCTCGCCTTCCCTGCACGCTGTGCCCATGAGCCATGACCACCACGACACAGACATCGACTGGAACGAGATGCTGCCGCTGCTGGAGCACGGCGCGGAGCTCCAGACACCGCTCTACCGGAAGGCCGCGGCCTGGCTCGGTGAGCTCGCGTCGGCGACCGCCGTGCGCCGTGTTCTCGACATCGGCAGCGGCCCCGGCGTGCTGTCCTGCCTCCTCGCCGAGGCGTTTCCGTACGCCGAGGTCGTCGCCGTGGACGCCGCGCCCGAGCTCCTTCGGCGCACCCGGGAACGCGCCGCGACGCTCGGTCTCACCCGCGTCACGACCCGGCACGCCGAGCTCCCGGACGACATGGCCGGGCTCGGCGGGGCCGACCTCATCTGGGCGGCGAACTCCCTGCACCACCTCGGCGATCAGCGCGCCGCCATCCAGGGACTGGCGGGCCTGCTGCGACCCGGCGGTGTGCTCGCTCTCGTCGAGGGCGGCCTGCCCGCCCGTCACCTGCCGCAGCACACCGGGATCGGGCGCCCGGGGCTGGAGGCGAGGATGGACGCGGCGAAGGCCGACTGGTTCGCCGAGATGCGGGCGGCCCTGCCCGCGGCCAAGGAGGAGGGCGACGACTGGCGGGGCCTCCTGGCCGGGGCGGGGCTCGTGCCGAGCGGCACGCGCACGTTCCTGCACGACGTTCCGGCCCCGGTCCCCGACTCCGTACGCGACCACGTCATCGCCCACTTCACCCGGCAGCGCCACGCCCTTGGCGAACGCCTCGCTCCGGACGACCACGCGGCCCTCGACCGGCTGCTGGACCCGGCCGACCCCGAGGGCCTGCACCGGCGGCCGGACGTGTTCCTGCTGACCGCCCACACGGTGCACACCGCGCGCCGCGGCTGATCGATCAAGACACCGGCTCCAGGTGCCACCACTGTGACGGCGAGTCGGTGTCCTCCCACTGCCGTACGTTCGCGCCGTCCTCCATCGACCCGTCCGCGACTTCGAGCAGCAGGCCGCTGATGAAGCTGACGAGGGTGACGGTGTCCGGCGCTTCCAGGTCCCGCTCGATGGTCCACTCCTGGGCGCCGAAGTTGTTCGCCTTCCACTGCTGGACGTTGGCGCCGTTCTCGGTCGACGCGCCCTGGACGTCCAGCCGCTTGCCGCTCGCCGCGTTGATCAGGTGGTGGAGGCCGCCACCGTTCTGTACGGGCACGATGTGCCACTGCTGGCCCGGGCTGCCGTTCTCCTTGCCCTGCTGCACATTGGCACCGCTGCCCTTGGCGCCCTTGTGGACCTCCAGCAGGAGCCCGCTGGCCGCGTTGCGCACCAGGTAGAGACCCTCCTCGACCGGCGGCGGCCCGGGTCTGCGTTCGCTGCTCACGCTCCGTACTCCTCGTTCGGTGGACATCACGACGCGAGACAGCCTAGGGAGTGCAAGGAACGCCGATCGCGGCGCAGTTGTGTTCCGGTTCGGATCGGCGGTCCGGTCGTGACCTGCTGACGCGAGGTGGGACCCTCTGTCGGTCGGGCGCCCGGAGGATTACTCTAATTGTGGGCATATCGGTCATAAGTGAGGGGGTCGGTCCTATGTCAACGGGGACCCTCCTGGCCATCATCATCCCGGTCGCGGTGGTGCTCGCCGTCATCGCCGCGGCGGCGTTCCTGGGCTTGCGCCGTAAGCGCCTCCGCGAGCGGTTCGGCCCGGAGTACGAACGGACGGTCGAGGACACCGGAAGCCGGCTCGCGGCCGAGCGCGATCTGAGCGAGCGCGAGAAGCACCACGACGCGCTGGACATCAAGCCCCTGCCCGGCGATGTCCGGGACCGCTACTCCAGGGACTGGAACAACGTGCAGGGAGAGTTCGTGGACCGCCCGGAGGACGCCGTCCAGGACGCGGACCTCCTGGTGACCTCGCTGATGCGGGAGCGCGGTTACCCGACCGACGACCTCGCCCAGCGGATCAGGGACCTCTCCGTCGAACACGGCCGCACGATCGAGCACTACCGAGCCGCGCACGAGGTGAATCAGCTCAGCATGAAACACCAGGCGACGACCGAGCAGCTCCGGGGAGCCATGGTGCACTATCGCGCGCTCTTCGACGAGCTGCTGTCCGACGGGGGCCAGGCTCATCGCACCCCGGCCTGACCTGGACCGGCCCGACCGGGCGGAGGGAGAAGAGATGCAGCGCGAGGACGTACCAGAACCCACCGAGAGCGGCCTGTCCACCGAGGACCTCGCCCAGCCGCGCGACCCGGGTGGGGGCAGCGAGGGGATCGGAACGCCGGGAGGGCCCGGCGGCGGAGGCGGCCCCGACGTTCCCGCCTTCCCCGGCGAAGGCACCTCCCTGACGGAGGACACCACCGAGCCCCCGGCCGCGGAGCCGGCCGACGCCGAACCCGGCCCCACCGAACCCGGCCCCACCGAACCCGAATCCGAACCTGAACCCGCATCGGAATCCCCATCCGAATCCGGGCCCGACGAGCCGTCCGCTTCGGCGCGGCAGGAGGACGAAGCACCGCAACTTCTGAACTCCGCGGACGCGGCCCACTTCCGCGAGCGCTGGCAGGACATCCAGAACCAGTTCGTCGACGACCCGCGCGAAGCCGTCCACACTGCGGACGCCCTCGTCGCGGACCTGATGCGGCAGCTGGCCTCCAACTTCGCCGAGCACAAGCAGGACCTGGAGGGCCAGTGGAACCGGGGTGAGGAGGCGAACACCGAAGACCTGCGCATGGCCCTGCGCAAGTACCGGTCGTTCTTCAACCGCCTGCTCAGCGCCTGACCACCAGGCCGCCTGATCGCCGGGCCGCCTGGCCCATCAGGCCCCCACGCTCGCCACCAGCGGACGGCGCAGCCGCGCATCGCGGCTGCGCCGTCGTCGTGGCCCTGGGTCGCTCAGGCGCCGTAGTCGAAGGTGGCCGGGTCCGGGCCCAGGCGCTTGCCCTCGTCCAGTGCGGCGAAGGCCGCCAGGTCGTCGGAGTCCAGCTCGAAGTCGAAGACGTCGATGTTCTCCTGGATCCGCGACGGGGTGACCGACTTGGGGATCACCACGTTGCCGATCTGGAGGTGCCAGCGCAGCACCACCTGGGCCGGCGTGCGGTCGTGCTTGCGGGCGATCGCGACGACCGTCGGCGCCTCCAGCAGGCCCTTGCCCTGGCCCAGCGGCGACCACGCCTCGGTCGCGATGCCGTGCTTCGCGTGGTAGGCGCGGGACTCGGCCTGCTGAAGCTGCGGGTGCAGCTCGATCTGGTTGAGCACCGGCACGACCGAGGTCTCGCCGAGGAGGCGCTCCAGGTGCTCCGGCAGGAAGTTGGAGACACCGATCGCCTTGGCGCGGCCGTCCGCGTAGATCTTCTCGAACGCCTTGTAGGTGTCGACGTACGCGTTCTTCGACGGCAGCGGCCAGTGGATCAGGTACAGGTCGACGTAGTCGAGGCCCAGCCGGTCCAGCGACGCGTCGAAGGCGCGCAGCGTCGAGTCGTGACCCTGCTCGCTGTTCCAGAGCTTGGTGGTGACGAAGAGCTCTTCGCGGGGGATGCCGGAGTTGCGGATGGCCTCGCCGGTGCCCTGCTCGTTCTCGTAGATCGCGGCGGTGTCGATGCTGCGGTAACCGGCCTCGAGGGCCGTGCCCACCGCCTTCGCCGCCTCGTCGTCGGGCACCTGCCAGACGCCGAAGCCGAGCTGCGGCATGCTGACGCCGTTGCTGAGGGTGATGGAGGGGACCTTGGTCACGAGCGGTCGATCCTTACGTCGTGTTCGTTGTGTACTCCGATGGTCAACGATCACATACCCGAACCTGTTCCCGGCTCTCCTCCTCACCTCCTCACCCTTCTTTGGCCGAGGTTCGTCGCGCGTGTCGAACCGGCGAGCGGGTGCCGGGGCCTCTCGCGGCCCGGTCACCGGTACGGCCCTTCCACCGGTTCGGCGCGTCACCGGTACAGCGCGTCGACCTCCATCGCGTACGCCGTCTCGATCGCCTTGCGCTTCAGCTTCAGCGACGGCGTCAGCAACCCGTGCTCCTCCGTGAACGGATGTGCCAGTATCCGGAAGGTACGGATCGACTCGGCCTGCGACACCAGCGTGTTGGCGGCCACCACCGCGCGCCGGATCTCCGCCTCCAGGGCGGGGTCCCGCACCAGCTCGGCAGGCGGCAGCGGGGCCCGGTTCTGCATCGCCAGCCAGTGCCCGACGGCCTCCTGGTCGATGGTGACCAGCGCCGCGATGTACGGGCGGTCGTTGCCCACCACGATGCACTGCGCCACCAGTGGATGCGACCGCACCCGCTCCTCCAGACCGGCCGGCGCCACGCTCTTGCCGCCCGAGGTCACCAGGATCTCCTTCTTCCGGCCGGTGATGGTCAGATAGCCGTCCTCGTCGAGCGCGCCCAGGTCGCCGGTGGCCAGCCAGCCGTCCCTCAGGACGGCGTCGGTCGCCTTCTGGTCGTTCAGATAGCCGGAGAAGACGTGGTCGCCGCGCAGCCACACCTCCCCGTCCTCCGCCATGTGCACCGTCGTCCCCGGAATGGGCTGCCCGACGGTGCCGTACTTGGTGCGCTCCGGCGGATTGGCGGTGGCCGCCGACGCCGACTCGGTCAGCCCGTACCCCTCGTACACCGTCACGCCCGCGCCCTCGAAGAACAGCCCGAGGCGCCGGGACATGGCCGAGCCGCCCGACATGGCGTGCCGCACCCGGCCGCCCAGCGCGTCGCGCACCTTCCCGTACACCACCTTCTCGAAGAACTGGTGCTGCACGCGCAGCGCCGCCGACGGGCCCGGGCCGAGCCCGAACGCCCTGAGTTCCAGCGCCTCCGCGTACCGCACCGCCACCTCGACCGCCTTGTCGAACGCCGACACCTTGCCGGCCGCCTCCGCCTGGCGCCGCGCCGCGTGGAAGACCTTCTCGAAGATGTAGGGCACGGCCAGGATGAAGGTGGGCCGGAACGACGCCAGGTCCGGCAGCAGCGCGCTCGCCGTCAGCGCCGGCTGATGGCCGAATCTGACGCGCTTGCGGACCGCCGCGACCTCCACCATCCGGCCGAAGACATGCGCGAGCGGCAGGAACAGCAGTGTGGACGCCTCGTCGCCCGGCTTGGCGCGGAACACGGTCTCCCACCGGCCCACCAGCATGTCCGCCTCGAACATGAAGTTGCCGTGGGTCAGCACACATCCCTTGGGGCGGCCCGTCGTCCCGGAGGTGTAGATCACCGTGGCGACGGACTCGGGCGTCACCGCGCGGCGGTGGCGCTGCACGACCTCCTCGTCGATGCCCGCGCCCGCCGCCACCAGCTCGTCCACCGCGCCGGCGTCCAGCTGCCAGAGCCGCTTCAGGCGCGGCAGCCGGTCCACCACCGAGCCGATGGTCATCGCGTGGTCCTCGTGCTCGACCACGCACGCCGTCACCCCGGCGTCGTGCAGCATCCAGTGGACCTGGTCGGCGGAGGACGTGGGGTAGATCGGCACGGACTGCGCGCCGACCGTCCACAGCGCGAAGTCGAAGAGCGTCC
Source organism: Streptomyces sp. NPDC006368 (assembly GCF_040612535.1). NCBI lineage: Bacteria > Bacillati > Actinomycetota > Actinomycetes > Kitasatosporales > Streptomycetaceae > Streptomyces > Streptomyces sp. NPDC006368. The sequence goes on along the minus strand of NZ_JBEXQK010000006.1, from coordinate 130,066 downwards.
ACTCGTAGCGCGTACGGGACATGAGGGCGACCCGGTCCCCGAACCGTACGCCCTGCGCGAGCAGCCCCTTGGCCAGCGCCAGTACCTCGTCGCGGAACTCCAGCGACGTGACGTCCTCCCACCGCCCGCCCGCGTCCTTGCGGCCGAGCGCCACCCGGTGCGGTGCGTCCAGGGCGTGGTCGAACACGGCGTCGGCCAGCCCGCCGACGAGGGGGGCCGTCGCCATGGGCGGGAGAGAGAACTCGCGCAATGGTGCTCCTTGTGACGCTCCGCACAGCGGTGGGTGACGGTACCCCACGGACAGGCGCGGCGGGAGGGGCTTCGCAAAGTCCGACGGCCGCGCATCGCACCAGGTCAGACCCGCAGTGGACGGGGGAGGGGACGGGCGGAACGGAATGCTGACTCCGGAGTAAGGAGGTGGTGTCCGAATCTTCACGGAACCTGTACGTTGTGGGCGTTCGAGACCGGCGGCCCCGCGGCAGGGGGCGGCAGCGCCGCGAGGGCAACGGCGCCGATCAGCCCGTGGGCCCCGCGCGGCGGCCTTTCTTCGCCACCCCCGCTCCCCGCGGATGATCAAGGGTGCCGATAACGTGACGCCATGCCCGCACTCGATGCACGCCGCACCGCGCTGGTCCTCGTGGACCTGATGGAGCGCATCGTCGCGCTGCCGCTCGCGCCCCGGTCCGGAGCCGATGTCGTCGCCACCTCCGGACGCCTGGCCCGCGCCTTCCGCTCGGCCGGCGCGCCCGTCGTCCTCGTCCGGGTGGAGCGGCCGGGCGCCGAGCCCCAGCCGGCGGGCGGCGACCTCGTCCCCGGCCTGGCCCATGACGGCGACACCGTCGTCGTCAAGCGGACCATCGGCGCCTTCCAGGGCACCGCCCTGCACGAGCTGCTCGGCGAACGGGCCATCACCACGCTCGTGTTCGGCGGCATCGCCACCAACCTCGGCGTCGAGTCCACCGCCCGCGCCGCCGGCGACCTCGGCTACGAAGTCGTCTTCGTCGAGGACGCCCTGACCGCCCTCACCGCCGAAGAACACCGTGCCGCGGTCGAGTTGGACTTCCCGCGCCTGGGCACCGTCACCGACGCCTCCGCGCTCACCCTGGACGCCGCCCGGTGAACCGCCCCGCGAACAGCCCCGCGAACCGCGCGACGAACCGCTCCTGGATACGCCCGGGCGCCTCCCGCCCCTGCTCCCTCGTCGTCTGCCGGGGCTGCTGCTGCGGGGACGCCCGCAAACACCCCGGCACCGACCACGCGGGCCAGTTGCGGCGGCTGCGCGAGGCCGCCGCGGCCTCCGGCGGCCGGCTGGCCGTCCGTACCAGCGACTGCCTCGGCCCCTGCGGCCAGGCCAACGTCGTGGTCGTCCAGCCCTCCACCGAAGGCCGGCGCCGTGGCGCCCGCGCCGCGTGGATCGGCTGGACCCTCGACGACGACTGCCTCGACGACATCCTCGCCTGGGTCGAGGCGGGCGGCCCGGGCGTCGCCGAACCACCGGCCACGCTCGCGCTCCAGATGATCGACGCGCCCAAGAGGTAGGGGCGGCGCGGCACCGGCGGCCTACCCGCCGGCCCGGCCCCGCCCGCCGTGAACGGGCGGCGACGGTCAGCCCCGGGGGACCACGGCCTCCAGGGCGATCCGGTCCTCACCCGCGTACACGTTCATGTTCCGGCCGCGCAGGAAGCCGACCAGGGTCAGGCCCGTCTCGGCGGCCAGGTCCACGGCGAGCGACGACGGCGCCGACACCGCCGCCAGCACCGGAATGCCCGCCATGACCGCCTTCTGCGCCAGCTCGAACGACGCCCGGCCCGACACCAGCAGGACCGCCCGGTCCAGCGGCAGCAGGTCCTCGCGCAGCGCGCGGCCGACCAGCTTGTCCACCGCGTTGTGCCGGCCGACGTCCTCCCGTACGTCGAGGAGCTCACCGGCCTCCGAGAACAGGGCGGCGGCGTGCAGGCCGCCCGTCCGGTCGAAGACCCGCTGCGCCGCGCGCAGCCGGTCGGGCAGGTCCGCGAGCAGCCCGGGCTCGATGCGCAGCGGGGGAGTGTCGGCGATCGGGAAGCGGGCCGTGGTGCGTACGGCGTCCAGGCTCGCCTTGCCGCACAGTCCGCACGACGACGTCGTGTAGACGTTGCGCTCCAGCGTGATGTCCGGCACGGGTACGCCCGGGGCGAGCTGCACGTCCACCACGTTGTACGTGTTGGTGCCGTCGTCCTTGGCCCCGGCGCAGTACACGATGTTGCGTACGTCCGACGCCGACGCCAGGACGCCCTCACTGACCAGGAAACCGGCCGCGAGGGCGAAGTCGTCGCCCGGGGTGCGCATGGTGATCGCGAGCGGGCGGCCGTTCAGCCGGATTTCGAGCGGCTCCTCGGCCACGAGCGTGTCGGGACGGGCGGACACGGCCCCGTCCCGGATGCGGATGACGCGGCGGCGCTCGGTGACCCGTCCCATGGCTCATCAGTCCCGGTTCTGAACGTGGTGGCAGCCGAATCGGCCCTGACGCGGAGGTTGCCGTGGGTCACCGGGCCGTCGTGCGGCGAGGTGACCTTCGCGGTCCCATTGTCCCGCACGAGCCCGGTGAGGTCGCGGCCGGCTCCGCGGCACACGCCGACCGTCACCGTCTCGCGGACCGGGAAGGCCGGACAGCTTTTCACGAGGCGACGCGCCGCGACGGGCGATGTTGCGGAGTCTCCAAGAGGCGGGCGTGAATCCTGTCGGTTCACGTGACGGGTTACTCACCAGTCGCTGAGGAGACTGGTGGGCTCCTGCAGACGAATCGAACACCAAGGGGGTCCCGGGCATGACGGGCACTCGTATCGCCGCGCTCGGGCACTACCAGCCCGCCAAGGTGCTCACCAACGACGACCTGACGGCGCTGGTCGACACCAGCGACGAGTGGATCACCAGCCGCGTCGGCATCAGGACGCGCCATGTCGCCGGCCCCGACGAGCCGGTCGACGAGATGGCCGCGCACGCCGGCGCCAAGGCTCTCGCCTCCGCCGGGCTCACCCCGGCCGACATCGACCTGGTCCTCGTCGCCACCTCGACGGCGATCGACCGTTCCCCGAACACCGCGGCCCGGGTCGCGGCCCGGCTGGGCATGGCGTCGCCCGCCACCCTGGACCTGAACGTCGTGTGCGCGGGCTTCACCCACGCCCTGGCCACCGCCGACCACGCCGTACGGGCGGGTTCCGCGACCCGGGCGCTCGTCATCGGCGCCGACAAGATGACCGAGGTGACGGACTGGACCGACCGGACGACCTGCGTCCTGGTCGGCGACGGCGCGGGCGCGGCGGTCGTCGAGGCGGCGCCCGCCGCCGGGATCGGCCCGGTCCTGTGGGGTTCCGTCCCCGAGATGGGCCACGCCGTCCGGATCGAGGGCACCCCGCCGCGCTTCGCCCAGGAGGGGCAGACGGTGTACCGCTGGGCCACCACCCAGCTCCCGCCGATCGCGCGCCGGGTGTGCGAGCGGGCCGGCATCGCGCCCGAGGACCTGGCGGCGGTCGTGCTGCACCAGGCCAACCTGCGCATCATCGAGCCGGTCGCGCGGAAGATCGGAGCGGTCAACGCCGTGATCGCCCGCGATGTGATCGACTCCGGCAACACCTCGGCCGCCTCCATCCCGATGGCCTTCGCCAAGCTGGTCGAGCGCGGCGAGGTCGAGTCGGGCGCGCCCGCGCTGCTCTTCGGCTTCGGCGGGAACCTCTCGTACGCGGGCCAGGTCGTCCGCGTTCCGTGAGGTCCGCGACCACCTCGTACCGGACCTTTGTCCTCGCTGTGGAGAAAGTTGGCGTGGATTGCCGCGCAACTTCTTCCCCCTGCGGGAAAGCGCTGCTACGTTCCCCCCGAAAGCCGGGCCGGAAGGACACGGCCACGGGCGGATGAAGCCACCACGGCGGGGAGGGGCGCGTGAGACGTATGACGGCTCGACCCGCCAACGCGCACCAGGCCAGACTGCTCCGGCTGCTGCGTGACGGCGGCCCCAACTCCCGTGCGCAGCTGGGCGATCAGGTCGACCTGTCCCGTTCCAAGCTGGCCGTCGAGGTGGACCGGCTCCTGGAGACCGGACTGGTGGTGGCGGACGGCCTCGCCGCCTCGCGCGGCGGACGGCGCTCGCACAACATCCGGCTCGCACCCCAACTGCGCTTCCTCGGAGTCGACATCGGTGCCACATCGATCGATGTCGCCGTCACAAACGCCGAGTTGGAGGTCCTGGGCCACCTCAACCACCCCATGGACGTGCGGGACGGCCCGGTCGCCGTCTTCGAGCAGGTGCTCACCCTGGCGGCCAAACTCAAGGCGTCCGGTCTCGCCGAGGGGTTCGACGGCGCCGGGATCGGCGTACCGGGGCCGGTGCGCTTCCCGGAGGGCGTACCGGTCGCGCCACCGATCATGCCCGGCTGGGACGGGTTCCCGGTGCGCGAGGCGCTCAGTCAGGAGCTCGGCTGCCCGGTCATGGTCGACAACGACGTGAACCTGATGGCGATGGGGGAGCAGCACGCGGGCGTCGCACGCTCCGTGGGCGACTTCCTCTGCGTCAAGATCGGTACGGGCATCGGCTGCGGCATCGTCGTCGGCGGCGAGGTCTACCGGGGCACGACCGGCAGCGCGGGCGACATCGGCCACATCCAGGTCGTCCCGGACGGCCGCGCCTGCGCCTGCGGCAACAAGGGCTGCCTGGAAGCCCACTTCAGCGGCGCCGCGCTGGCCCGCGACGCCGAGGACGCGGCGCGCGCCGGCCACTCGGTGGAGCTCGCGCGGCGGCTCGAGGAATCGGGCCGGCTCACCGCCGTGGACGTCGCCGCGGGCGCGGCGGCCGGTGACGCCACCTCGCTCGCCCTGATCCGGGAGGGCGGCAATCGCGTCGGCCAGGTCATCGCCGGGCTCGTCAGCTTCTTCAACCCCGGCCTGGTGGTGATCGGCGGCGGGGTGACCGGGCTCGGCCACAACCTGCTCGCCAGCGTCCGCACCCAGGTCTACCGCACCTCCCTGCCCCTGGCCACCGGCAACCTGCCCATCGTCCTGGGCGAGCTCGGCGCGGTCGCCGGAGTCATCGGCGGCGCCCGCCTCATCAGCGACCACCTGTTCTCCCCGGCCTGACGCCCTCGGGCGGCACGGACCGGACCGCACCGGACCCGCACCCACCCGCAAGACCCGCGTACGCCCGTATCCACAGCCCCGTACCCACAGCCCCGTCCCCACCCCACCCCACCGCATCCGCGCAGCGCACCTCACAGCGCACCTCCGCACAGCGCACCTCCGCACAGCGCACCTCCGCTCAGCGCTCACCTGGTACCTCGCCCTGCCCGCTCACCGGCCGCACCCGCCGAGGGGATTCGTCATGGCAACACCAGAAACACCGGAGACACCGGAACCACCCCGCATACCGGATACACCGACAGCTGCGAAAGCACCGCCCACCACCGCAGCCCCCACCACCCCCCGGCCGCCGCTCCTGACCATGGCCGGCATCACCAAGTCGTTCCCCGGCGTCCGCGCCCTCGACGGCGTCGACCTGGAGGTCCGGAGCGGCGAAGTCCACTGCCTGCTCGGCCAGAACGGCGCCGGCAAGTCGACCCTCATCAAGGTGCTCGCCGGCGCCCACCAGCCCGACGGCGGTGAGATCACCTGGGGCGGCGCACCGGTCACCCTCAGGTCCCCCATCGCCGCCATGCGCCTCGGCATCGCGACCATCTACCAGGAACTCGACCTGGTCGAGGGGCTGTCGGTCGCCGAGAACGTCTTCCTCGGCCATGAACCGACCGCCGCCGGGTTCGTCGTACGCGGCCGGCGCGCCCGCGCCGCCACCGCCGCCCTGCTGCGCCGCCTCGGCCATCCCGAGCTCGAACCGGGCCGTCCCGTCGGAGAGTTGTCCGCAGCGCAGCGGCAGATCGTGTCGATGGCCCGGGCCCTCTCCCACGACGTGCGCCTCATCGTGATGGACGAGCCGTCCGCCGCGCTCGACCCGGACGAGGTGGAGAACCTCTTCCGCATCGTCACCGACCTGACCGCCGAAGGGGTCGCCGTCGTCTACATCTCGCACCGCCTGGAGGAGATCCGCCGCATCGGCGACCGGGTGACCGTGCTGAAGGACGGCCGGGCCGTCGCCGGGGGGCTGCCCGCCCGGCAGACCCCGACGCGGGACATCGTCGCCCTGATGACCGGCCGGAGCGTCGAGTACGTCTTCCCCGAGCGGCCCGTGGCCCCCGCCCCCGGCCGCCCGCCGGTCCTGAAGGTCGAAGGGCTCACGCGAGCGGGCGAGTTCGCGCCGGTCGACCTCGAACTGCGCCCCGGAGAGATCGTCGGCCTCGCGGGACTCGTCGGCTCGGGGCGCTCGGAGATCCTGGAGACCGTCTACGGAGCGCGGCGCCCCACCGCCGGGCGCGTCGTCGTCGACGGCCGTCCCCTGCGGCCCGGGAGCGTCCGCGCCGCCGTCCGCGCCGGGCTCGGCCTCGCCCCCGAGGAGCGCAAGGCGCAGGGCCTGCTGATGCTGGAGTCGGTCACCCGTAACGTCTCCGTGTCGTCCCTGTCCCGCTTCTCGCGCGGCGGGTGGCTCGACCGCACCGCCGAACGTGACGCCGCCCGCCGCGCCACCCGCGAGCTGTCGCTGCGCCCCGACAACCCCGACGCCCGCGTCCGGACCCTCTCCGGCGGCAACCAGCAGAAGGCCGTCCTCGCCCGCTGGCTGCTGCGCGGCTGCCGTGTCCTCCTTCTCGACGAGCCGACCCGTGGTGTCGACGTCGGCGCCCGCGCCGAGCTGTACGCAGTCATCCGCCGGCTCGCCGACGACGGGCTCGCCGTCCTGCTCGTCTCCAGCGAGGTCCCCGAAGTGCTGGGCCTCGCCGACCGGGTGCTGGTGCTCCGGGAGGGACACGTCGTGCACACGGCGCCCGCCGGGGAGCTCGACGAGCACCGCGTACTCGACCTCGTGATGGAAGGGAGCCCGACGCCATGACGCAGCCCGCCTCCCGGGCGCACTCCGCGGCGCGGAAGGACGCGCCGGCCGCCGGGACGACTCCGCCGGCGAGCGGCCGGCGGCCCCTGGGGATGAAGGCCGACCTCCGCAACCTCTCACTGGTCGGCGTCCTCGCCGTACTGGTCGCGGTCGGCGGCGTCACCAAGCCCGACCAGTTCCTCGACACCAACAACCTCCAACTGATCCTCACCCAGGCGTCCGTCATCGGTGTCGTCACGGTCGGCATGACGTTCGTGATCACCAGCGGCGGCATCGACCTGTCGGTCGGCGCGATCGTCGCCCTGGCGTCGGTGTGGGCGACCACCGTCGCCACCCAGGAGTACGGTTTCGCCGGCATCCTCTTCACGGCCGTCGTGGTGGGCCTGGGCTGCGGACTGGTGAACGGGCTGCTCATCGCGTACGGCGGGATGGTCCCCTTCATCGCGACGCTCGCCATGCTCGCCTCGGCCCGCGGGCTCGCCCTCCAGATCACCGACGGCAGGACCCAGATCGTCACCGTCCAGTCGGTCCTCGACCTGGGCGTCCCCGACGCGTACATCCTCGGCGTCCCGCCGCTCGTACTGGTCTTCGCCGCCGTCACCGTCATCGGCTGGCTGCTGCTGAACCGGACGACCTTCGGGCGGCGCACGGTCGCCGTCGGCGGCAACGCCGAGGCGGCCCGGCTCGCCGGGATCGACGTACGCCGCCAGCGCCTCCACCTGTACCTGCTGTCCGGGCTGTGCTGCGGTATCGCGGCCTTCCTGCTGATCGTCCTGGCGGGCTCGGGCCAGAACACCAACGGCAACCTCTACGAACTGGACGCCATCGCCGCCGCGATCATCGGCGGCACGCTGCTCAGCGGCGGACGCGGCACCATCGTCGGCTCCGTGCTCGGCGTCCTCGTCTTCACCACCATCACCAACATCTTCGCCCTGAACAACCTCCAGAGCGACGTCCAGCAGATCGCCAAGGGCGCGATCATCGTCGCCGCCGTCCTGGTCCAGCGCCGCACCGCCCGCGGCTCGGGCGAGGCCTGACGCCCCGCCACCCCCCATGTCCGTCCCGACCGGAAGGGTCCCATCGCCATGCCACCAACCAACCGCAGAGGACTGCTGTTCGGCGCCGCCGCCGTTTCCACCGGAGCGCTCCTCACCGCCTGCACCAGCAACGAACCCAGGAACGCCACCCCCGCCACCAACAACGTCCCCGCCGCCGACGACAAGCCCGGCACGCCGGTCACCATCGGCTTCGCCGGGCCGCAGGCCGACCACGGCTGGCTCAACGCCATCAACCAGAACGCCGAGGAGCGGGCGAAGAAGTACTCCGACGTGACCCTGGAGATCACCGAGGGGTCCAACGACACCGCCACCCAGATCGGCCAGATCCAGACGCTGATCAACAAGAAGGTCGACGTGCTCGTCATCCTGCCGGCCGACGGCAAGGCCCTCACCCAGATCGGCCTCCAGGCCATGAGGGCGGGCATCCCCGTCATCAACCTGGACCGGGTCTTCGGCTCCCCGCAGGCGTACCGCTGCTGGATCGGCGGCGACAACTACGGCATGGGCCTCAACGCGGGCCGGTACATCGGCGAACAGCTCAAGGACAAGCCCAACGCCACGGTCGTCGAGCTGGCGGGCCTCGACAACCTGGAGCTCACCAAGCAGCGCACCCAGGGCTTCGACGACGCGCTGAAGAACTACCCGAACATCAGGAAGGTGGCCCGGCAGGCCGCCGAGTTCACCGTCGAGTCGGGCCAGGCCAAAATGGCGCAGCTCCTCCAGGCCCAGCAGCGGTTCGACGCGCTGTGGAACCACGACGACGACCAGGGAGTGGGAGCGCTGCGCGCCATCCAGCAGGCCGGCCGCGACGACTTCCTGATGGTCGGCGGCGCGGGCGCCACGTCGGCGATGGACGCCATCAAGGCCGACAACAGCGTGCTCAAGGCGACCGTCCTCTACCCGCCGACCATGGCCGCCTCCGCCATCGACCTCGCCCGCGCGCTGGGCCAGAAGAAGGGCGTGAGCGGCATGTCGGAGCTGGAGATCCCCGCGTCGATCACCCTGTACTCGGCGGTGGTGACCAAGGAGAACGTCGACCAGTACCTCCCCACCGGTTTCAGCTGACCCGGTCCGCCCGCCCCCACCGAGCAACCGACGAGGAGGAACCCGTATGGCCCGGCAGGACCGGAAGGAACAGACGGACAGTCACAGCGCCCCCACGCTCGGGGTCGGCATGGTCGGGTACGCGTTCATGGGCGCCGCCCACTCACAGGGCTGGCGAACCGTGGGCCGCGTCTTCGACCTGCCGTTGCGGCCCCGGCTCGCGGCGGTCTGCGGCCGGGACGCCGCCGCCGTACGGGCCGCGGCCGACAGACACGGCTGGGCCGCCGCCGAAACCGACTGGCGGGACCTCGTCGCGCGCGACGACGTACAGGTGGTGGACATCTGCACCCCGGGCGACAGCCACGCCGAGATCGCCGTCGCCGCCCTGGAGGCGGGCAAGCACGTCCTGTGCGAGAAGCCCCTCGCGAACTCCGTCGCCGAGGCCGAGGCCATGGTCGCGGCGGCCGGGCGGGCGCGCGCACGCGGCCAGGTCGCCATGGTGGGCTTCAACTACCGGCGCGTGCCCGCGATGACGTACGCGCGCCGGCTCGTCGCCGACGGGCGGCTCGGCGCCCTGCGGCACGTACGCGTGACCTACCTTCAGGACTGGCTGGTCGACCCGGACTTCCCGCTGACGTGGCGGCTGGACCGGCGGCACGCCGGGTCGGGCGCGCTCGGCGACCTGGGCGCGCACATCGTGGACCTCGCGCAGTACCTGGCGGGGGAGCCCCTGGTGGGGGTGTCGGCGCTCACCGAGACCTTCGTACGGGAGCGACCGCTGCTCGCCGGGGCGTCGGCCGGGCTCTCGGCGTCGGGGGGCCTCCCGGCTCCGGGCGGTGCCGGGCGCGGGGCGGTGACGGTGGACGACGCGGCCGTCTTCACGGGGCGGCTGGCGTCCGGTGCGCTCGCGACGTTCGAGGCGACCCGGATGGCGACGGGACGGAAGAACGGGCTGCGGCTGGAGATGAACGGCGAGCGCGGGTCCCTCGCCTTCGACCTGGAGCGGCTGAACGAACTTTCCTACTACGACGGGACGGAGCCCGCCGCGACGGCCGGCTTCCGGCGCATCCTCGTCACCGAGCCCGGCCACCCCTACCTGGAGGCCTGGTGGCCGCCGGGCCACGCCCTCGGCTACGAACACACCTTCACCCACCAGGCGCGCGACCTCGTGCACGCCATCGCCTCCGGCACCGACCCGGTCCCGTCGTTCGCCGACGGCCTCCAGGTGCAACGGGTGCTGGCAGCGGTGGAGGAGAGCGCCGAGAAGAACGCCGTGTACACACCCGTCGCCCCGGTCCAGGAGGTCTAGCACCGTGCCCCGTTCCTTCACCCTCTTCACCGGCCAGTGGGCCGACCTGCCCCTGGAGGAGGTCTGCCGGCTCGCCCGCGACTTCGGCTACGACGGCCTCGAACTGGCCTGCTGGGGAGACCACTTCGAGGTGGACAAGGCCCTCGCCGACCCGTCCTACCTGGACGGGCGGCGGGCCCTGCTCGACAAGTACGGCCTGAAGTGCTGGGCCGTCTCCAACCACCTGGTCGGCCAGGCCGTGTGCGACCACCCCATCGACGAGCGCCACCAGGCCATCGTCCCGGCCCGGATCTGGGGCGACGGCGACGCCGAAGGCGTACGGCAGCGGGCCGCCCGGGAGCTCGCGGACACGGCGCGGGCCGCCGCCGCCTTCGGCGTACGGACCGTCATCGGGTTCACCGGGTCGTCGATCTGGCACCTGGTGGCGATGTTCCCGCCGGTGCCGGAGCGGATGATCGAGCGCGGGTACGAGGACTTCGCCGAGCGCTGGAACCCGATCCTGGACGTCTTCGACGCGGAGGGCGTGCGGTTCGCGCACGAGGTGCACCCGAGCGAGATCGCGTACGACTACTGGACCACGCAGCGGGCGCTGGACGCGGTGGAGCGGCGCCCGGCGTTCGGGCTCAACTTCGACCCGAGCCACTTCGTGTGGCAGGACCTGGACCCCGTCGGGTTCCTGTACGACTTCCGGGACCGGATCTACCACGTGGACTGCAAGGAGGCGCGGCGGCGGCTCGACGGCAGGAACGGCCGGCTCGGCTCCCACCTGCCGTGGGGCGATCCACGGCGCGGCTGGGACTTCGTGTCGGCCGGGCACGGGGACGTGCCATGGGAGGACGTCTTCCGCATGCTGCGGTCGATCGGGTACGACGGGCCCGTCTCAGTGGAGTGGGAGGACGCCGGGATGGACCGGCTGACCGGCGCGCCGGAAGCGCTTGCCACCCTGAAGCGGTACGACTTCGACCCGCCCGCGGCGTCCTTCGACGCGGCGTTCGGAGGCGCGGACTAGAACGGAACAGCAGGTCAACGGCCCGGTTGCGGTCGACGCCACCGGGCGTCCCGGCCTGCCCTCGCCCGGCTTTGTCCAGCCCCGGGAAAAAGTGCAACAGCACTGCCGCACAAGGGCTTTCGGGCCAGGACCAACCCGGCTAACGTCCCTTCCGTGTACGGCCCTGAGGTGTACAGGACACCGACGCAGGCTTGGAACCGACCAGCGTGACGGCGCACGCCGGTCCCCGGACATCCCGGCGCGCCCCCGGGGGAGCACTCCCCGGGAGCCGCCCGATCGAGGCAGCCCCCACGTCCCTGGCGGGCGTGGGTGAACCCCCGTACGACCGGCCTTCTCCGGAGGACATTCGTGCACAGAAAACGGCTCGGAGCGCGCAACGCGCTCGCACTCCTCACCGGCGGCCTGCTCGCCGTCACCTCCCTGACCCTCGGAGCCCCACCGGTCGTGGCGGCCGGCGCCCCCGCCGCCGCGGCACAGGAGCAGTTCCAGCAGGTCACCCTCGCCAAGGGCGGCGAGGAGGTCGGCGAACCCATGTCGCTGGCCGTGCTGCCCGACCGCAGCGTCCTCCACACGTCCCGGAAAGGGGAGCTGCGGCGTACCGACGCGGCCGGCAACACCGAGGTCATCGGCACCGTCCCGGTCTACTCGCACGACGAGGAAGGCCTGCAAGGCATTGCCCTCGACCCGGACTTCACCCGGAACCGCGCCATCTACCTCTACTACGCGCCCCCGCTCGACACCCCGGCCGGTGACGCGCCCAGCGACGGAACGGCCGCCGACTTCGCGAAGTACGACGGCGTCAACCGGCTCTCGCGCTTCGTGCTGAAGGCCGACGGCACCCTCGACAACGCGAGCGAGAAGAAGGTCATCGACATCCCCGCGACGCGCGGCATCTGCTGCCACGTCGGCGGCGACATCGACTTCGACGCGCAGGGCAACCTGTACCTGTCGACGGGCGACGACTCCAACCCGTTCGCCTCCGACGGCTTCACCCCGATCGACGAGCGGCCCGGCCGCAACCCGGCGTACGACGCCCGCCGCACCTCCGGCAACACCAACGACCTGCGCGGCAAGATCCTGCGCTTCAAGGTCGCGGAGGACGGCTCGTACACCATTCCGGAAGGCAACCTCTTCGCGCCCGGCACCCCGAGGACACGGCCCGAGATCTACGCGATGGGCTTCCGCAACCCGTTCCGGTTCAGCGTCGACAAGAAGACGGGCGTGCTGTACGTCGGCGACTACGGCCCCGACGCGGGCGCCGCCGACCCCAGGCGCGGCCCGGCCGGACAGGTGGAGTTCGCCCGCGTCACCGAACCGGGCAACTTCGGCTGGCCGTTCTGCACCGGCGACAACGACCCCTACGTCGACTACGACTTCGCCACCGGGACCCCCGGCGCCGCCTTCGACTGCGCGGCGCCCAGGAACGACTCCCCGCACAACACCGGCCTGGTCGACCTGCCGCCGGCCGAACCCGCGTGGATACCGTACGACGACGGGTCCGTGCCCGAGTTCGGCTCCGGTTCGGAGTCGCCGATGGGCGGCCCGGTGTACCGGTACGACGCCTCCAACCCGTCGCCGGTGAAGTTCCCCGAGGCCTACGACGGGGACTTCTTCGCCGGCGAGTTCGGGCGACGCTGGATCAAGCGCATCGAGCATGGTTCCGACGGGGCCGTGCGGTCCATCAACCCCGTGCCGTGGACCGGCACGCAGGTGATGGACATGGCGTTCGGCCCGGACGGGGCGCTGTACGTCCTCGACTACGGCACCGCCTGGTTCGGCGGCGACGAGAACTCCGGCCTGTACCGCATCGAGAACGCCACCGGGGGCCGCTCCCCGGTCGCCGAGGCGTCGGCGAACAGGACGTCCGGCAAGGCACCCCTGCGGGTCGCCTTCTCCTCGGCCGGGACGACGGACGCCGACGGGGACGCCCTCACGTACAGCTGGGACTTCGGCGACGGCGCCGGTACGTCGACGGCCGCGAACCCCACGTACACCTACCGCACGAACGGCACCTACACCGCGACGGTCACCGCGCGCGATCCCTCGGGCCGCACCGGCTCCGCGAGCGTGCACGTGGTCGTCGGCAACACGGCGCCCAAGGTGACGCTCGACCTGCCGAAGGACGGCGCACTGTTCAGCTTCGGCGACGAAATCCCGTTCAAGGTCACCGTCACCGACCCGGAGGACGGCACCATCGACTGCGCCAAGGTCAAGGTCACGTACATCCTCGGCCACGACAGCCACGGCCACCCGGTGACCTCGGCTCACGGGTGCGAGGGCACCATCAAGACGTCGGCGGACGGCGGCCACGACCCCAACGCCAACATCTTCGGGGTCTTCGACGCCGAGTACACCGACGGCGGGGGCGGCGGACAGGCCCCGCTGACCGGCCACGACCAGGCCCAGCTCCAGCCGCGGCACCGGCAGGCCGAGCACTTCACGTCCTCCTCCGGCATCCGTACGCACGACAAGGACGCCGCGCACGGCGGCAGGACGGTCGGGGACATCGACGACGGCGACTGGATCTCCTTCACGCCGTACAACCTGACCGGGTCGACCAAGCTGACCGCCCGGATCTCGTCGGGCGGTGCGGGCGGGTTCCTGGAGGTACGCACCGGGTCGGCCACCGGGAGGCTGCTCGGGTCCGCACCGGTGCCGGTCACCGGCGGCTGGGAGACCTTCCAGGACATCGACGTACCCCTGAGGGCCGTGCCGAAGAAGACCACACAGCTGTTCCTGGTCTTCAAGGGCGGAGCGGGCGCCCTGTACGACGTCGACGACTTCGAACTGTCCGACACGCCGGTCGACCGGACCGCCAAGCGGGTCCTGGTCTTCTCCAGGACCGCCGGCTTCCGCCACGACTCCATCCCGGCCGGCATCGCGGCACTGAAGGAACTCGGGGCGTCCAGCAACATCACGGTCGACGCGACGGAGACCGCGGCCCAGTTCACCACCAGCAACCTCGCCCGGTACGACGCCGTCGTGTTCCTCTCCACGACCGGTGACGTGCTCGACGACGGGCAGCAGAAGGCGTTCGAGAACTACGTCGCCACGGGCGGCGGATACGTCGGCGTCCACGCCGCGGCCGACACCGAGTACGACTGGGAGTTCTACGGCGGCCTCGTCGGCGCCCACTTCGCCTCACACCCGCACATCCAGCCCGCCACCGTACGGGTCGAGGACCACGACCACCCGGCCACCACGCACCTTCCGGCGGCCGGCTGGGAGCGCACGGACGAGTGGTACAACTACCGCACCAACCCACGCGGCCAGGCCCGCGTCCTGGCCACCCTCGACGAAACCACCTACCAGGGCGGCACCATGAAGGGCGACCACCCGATCGCCTGGTGCCAGAGCTACGAGGGCGGACGCGCCTTCTACACCGGGGGCGGCCACACGGTCGCGTCCTACGCCGAGCCGGCCTTCCGGCAACACTTGCTGGGCGGACTGCGCTACGCCACCGGCCAGGTCACTGCCGACTGCACGCCACGGACCGGCTACCGCTCCCTCTTCAACGGACAGACACTGGAGGGCTGGAAGCAGGCCGGGCCGGGGAGATTCACCGTCGTGGACGGTGAACTGCGCTCCGAGGGCGGCATGGGCATGCTCTGGTACCAGGCGAAGGAACTGTCGTCGTACTCGCTGAAGCTGGACTGGAAGATGGCGGGCGACGACAACTCCGGCGTCTTCGTCGGGTTCCCCGCGTCCGACGACCCCTGGTCGGCCGTGCGCAACGGCTACGAGATCCAGATCGACGCCACCGACGCCGCCGACCGCACGACCGGAGCCGTCTACGGCTCCAAGTCCGCCAACATCAAGGCCCGCGACCAGGTCCTCCGCCCGCCCGGCCAGTGGAACAGCTACGAGATCAAGGTGCGGGGGGAACGGCTCCAGGTCTTCCTCAACGGAGTGAAGATCAACGACTTCACCAACACCGACCCCGCCCGCAGCCTGAAGGACGGCTACATCGGCATCCAGAACCACGGCGCCGAGGACCGGGTGTCCTTCCGCGACATCCAGCTCAGGGAGCTGCCCTCGTCCTCATAGGGGGCCGGGGCCCGCACAAGCCGGCGGCGGGCGGGGAGGCGCCGTACCCCCGCCCGCCGTCTCCACCGCGCCACACCCAGGGAGGCTGGCCATGTCCGCTGATCATCGTGTCGGAGTCTGGTTCATCGGAGCCCGCGGCTCCGTCGCCACGACCGCCGTGACGGGATGCGCGGCGGTCGCCGCCGGGCTGCACCCGCCGACGGGCATGGTCACCGAGACACCCCCGTTCAGCGCCTCCCGCCTTCCCTCCCTGTCCTCCCTCGTCTTCGGCGGGCACGACACGGCGGCGTGCCCGCTGCCCAAGCGGGCGGAGGAGCTGACGGCCGCCGGCGTACTGCCGCACGGCCTCGCCGCGGCAGTACGGGAGGAACTCACCGCGGCCGACACGGAGATCCGCACCGGCGGGCCACTCCCCGGCGACACCCGCACCGACGACGAACTCATCACCTCCTTCGCCGCTGACATCACCGACTTCACACGCCGTCACCACCTGGCCCGCACGGTCGTGGTGAACGTGGCCTCCACCGAACCGGCCCCCGCGCCGCACGACCCGCGCCTGCCGGCCAGCTCCCTGTACGCCGCCGCCGCGCTGCGGGCCGGCTGCCCCTACGTGAACTTCACCCCCTCCACCGGGCTGCGCACCACGGCCCTCACCGAGGCGGCCACCGCCTGCGGACTTCCCCACGCCGGGCGGGACGGCAAGACGGGCCAGACGCTTCTCCGCTCCGTCCTCGCCCCGATGTTCACGCAGCGCGCTCTCACCGTCCGCGCGTGGTCCGGCACCAATCTGCTCGGCGGCGGGGACGGAGCCGCCCTCGCCGACCCGGCCGCCGCCGCGGCGAAGAACGCCGGCAAGGAACGGGTCCTGGCGGACGTGCTCGGCCACGTCCCCGAGGGGCAGGTCCACATCGACGACGTCCCGGCGCTCGGCGACTGGAAGACCGCCTGGGACCACGTCGCCTTCGACGGCTTCCTCGGCTCCCGGATGGTCCTCCAGACGATCTGGCAGGGCTGCGACTCGGCGCTCGCCGCCCCGCTGGTCCTGGACCTCGCCCGCCTCCTGGCCCGCGCCCACGAGACCGGACTCTCCGGCCCCCTTCCCGAACTCGGCTTCTACTTCAAGGACCCGGACTCCGGCCCCGCCGCCCTGCCCGACCAGTACGCCGCCCTCCTCTCCTTCGCCACCCGCCTCCAGGGCCCCCGATGACACCGGGCACCTCCGGAACCCGCCGTCGCGCCTGGGCGGAACTCCTGCGCGTCTCAGCCCTGTTCACCGTCCCCGGTGACGCACTCGCCGGCGCGGCAGCCGCCGGGCTGCGGCCGAACCGGCGCACCGCCCTCGCGATCGGCTCGTCGCTGTGCCTGTACGAGGCGGGCATGGCGCTCAACGACTGGGCCGACCGCGACGAGGACGCGGCCGACCGCCCGCACCGCCCCATCCCCTCGGGCCGTGTCACCCCGCCCGCCGCCCTGGCCGCCGCGACCGCCCTGACCGCCACGGGCCTGACGCTCGCCGCACGGGCGGGCCGCGCACCCCTGGCGGTGGCCACCGCCCTGGCCGGCACGGTCTGGGCCTACGACCTCCACCTGAAGCACACCCGCGCGGCCCCCGCCACCATGGCCACGGCCCGCGCCCTGGACCTCCTGCTGGGCGCCGCGGCCACGGCGCACGCCGCGCCGCGCCGCGCCGGTGACCCCAAGCGCGGCGCACACCGAGCGGCGGGGGCAGCCGCACCCGCCCCGGTGCGTGGCACCACGGCGCCCACCGCCGGACACGCGGGGCTCTCCGCGCTGCCGTCCGCCGCCATGCTCGCGGCGCACACGTACGCGGTGACAGCGGTCTCCCGCCACGAGGCGCACGGCGGCTCGACGGCCGTCCCCCTCGCCGCCCTCGCGGCCACCGCCGCCCTCGGCGCCCTGGTGACCCGGGCACGCCCGGCCGAACGGCAGGCAACCGCCCGCCCGGCAACCGCCCGCCCGGCAACCGGCACCGGGGGGAGCACCGGCACGTGGGGCGTCCGGGGGACGGCGGGCACCCGGGGGAGCACCGGCACGGGGGGCGCCATCGGTGTGCCACCGTCCGCCGGGCGCCGCAGCCGGCGCGCCCGTGGTGTCCCGGCCCGTCCCGCGCGCCGCGCCCGTGGTGGCCCGGTCCGCCCCGCGCACCGCTCACCGGTTCGGCTTGCCGAGGGCGCGGGGCGCGCGGTGACCGCCCTCGCCGCGACCGCCTACCTCCGTACCGCCGGCGTTCCGTTCCTGCACGCAGCCCTCAACCCCTCCGCGCCGCTCACCCAGCGCGCCGTCGGCGGCGGTATCCGCGCCATGATCCCGCTCCAGGCCGCCCTCGCCGCCCGTGGCGGAGCCCCTGCCACCGGGCTCGCCGTCATGGGGCTCGCCCCGCTCGCCCGTACGCTCGCACGAAAGGTGAGCCCCACATGACCACCGCCTCCATGTCCACACCCACTTCCGGTCTCCGTTTCGGCTACGGCACCAACGGCCTCACCGACCTCCGCCTCGATGACGCCCTCGCCCTGCTCGCCGACCTCGGGTACGACGGCGTCGGCCTGACCCTCGACCACATGCACCTCGACCCCCTCGCCGCGGACCTGGCCGCCCGCACCGGCAAGGTCGCCCGCCGCCTGGACGAACTGGGCCTGGGTGTCACCGTCGAGACCGGCGCCCGCTACGTCCTGGACCCCCGGCGCAAACACGGCCCGTCCCTCCTGGACCCCGACCCGGACGGCCGAACCGCCCGCGCCCGGCTGCTGCTGCGCGCCGTGCGGGTCGCCGCGGACCTCGGCGCCCACGCCGTGCACTGCTTCAGCGGCGTCACCCCCGACGGCACGACCACGTCCACCGCGTGGAAGCTGCTCGCGGAATCACTCACCCCCGTCCTGGACGCCGCGGCCGCCGCCCGCGTCCCTCTCGCCATCGAACCCGAACCCGGTCACCTCCTCGCCACCCTCGACGACTTCCACCACCTTCGCCACACCCTCGGAGACCCCGCCCCCCACCTCCTCGGTCTCACCCTCGACATCGGCCACTGCCAGTGTCTTGAGCCCGCACCGCCGGCCGACTGCGTGCGCGCCGCCGCCCCCTGGCTGCACCACGTCCAGATCGAGGACATGCGCCGCGGCGTCCACGAACACCTCCCGTTCGGCGATGGTGAGATCGACTTCCCGCCCGTCCTGGAAGCCCTCACCACCATCGGCTACCAGGGCCTGACCGTCGTCGAACTGCCCCGTCACTCCCACGCGGGCCCCGAACTCGCCCGCGCCTCCATCGAGTTCCTCCGCGCGAAGGGAGCCCCGGCCCGGTGACCACAACCCGCGAGGAACTGGACGACCGGCTCGGCGGCGCCGCCCGCGCCTGGCTCCACGAGGCCCTCGCCGAAGCCGCGCACGCCGCCGGCACCATGCCCGTCGGCACCACCCCCTACGCCGCACCACCCTCCTGGGAGACACGGTTCGCCTCCGCCGGCCGCCACTGCGGCCAGGAACACGCCGATTCCGTGCGCACCCTCCTCCTCCACGAGGCCCGCGCCGACACGGACACCCTCACCCGCCTCTACCACCACGGCACCGCCGCCGAGCGCCGCGCGGTCCTGCTCGCCCTCCCCTCCCTCGTACCGGGACCACAGGCCCTGCCCCTGGTCGAGGACGCCCTGCGCAGCAACGACACCCGACTGGTCGCCGCCGCCGTCGGCCCGTACGCCGCCGCCCACCTCGGCCCGCACGCGTGGCGCCACGCCGTCCTCAAGTGCCTCTTCACCGGCGTCCCGCTGGACGCCGTCGCCGCCCTGCCCGAGCGGGCGCAGGGGGACACGGAACTGGCACGGATGCTCGGCGACTACGCGGCCGAACGCACAGCCGCCGGCCGCCCGGTCCCCGCCGACCTCCACCGCGCCCTCGCCCTGACCGTCCCCCCGGAGGAGTCCTGATGCGCATCTTCGACCCGCACATCCACATGACCTCCCGCACCACGGACGACTACCAGGCCATGCACGACGCCGGGGTCCGCGCCGTCGTCGAGCCCTCCTTCTGGCTCGGCCAGCCCCGCACCTCGCCCGCCAGCTTCTTCGACTACTTCGACGCGCTGCTCGGCTGGGAACCCTTCCGCGCCGGCCAGTACGGCATCACCCACCACTGCGCCCTCGCGCTCAATCCCAAAGAGGCCAACGATCCCCGCTGCACCCCCGTCCTGGACGCCCTGCCCCGCTATCTCGTCAAGGACTCCGTCGTCGCCGTCGGCGAGATCGGCTACGACTCCATGACCCCCGCCGAGGACACCGCCCTCGCCGCCCAGCTCCAGCTCGCCGCCGACCACGACCTGCCCGCGCTCGTCCACACCCCGCACCGCGACAAGCTCGCCGGGCTGCGCCGCACCATCGACGTCGTCCGCGAATCCCACGTCCCTCCGGAGCGGGTCCTGCTCGACCACCTCAACGAGACCACCGTGAAGGAGGCCACGGACAGCGGCGCCTGGCTCGGCTTCTCCATCTACCCCGACACCAAGATGGACGAGGACCGCATGGTCACGATCCTGAAGGAGTACGGGACAGAGCGCGCACTGGTGAACTCCGCCGCCGACTGGGGGCGCAGCGACCCGCTCAAGACCCGCAAGGTCGGTGACGCCATGCTCGCCGCCGGATTCACCGACGACGACGTCGACCAGGTCCTGTGGCGCAACCCCGTCGCCTTCTACGGCCTCAGCGGACGCCTCCAACTCGGCCTTCCCGCCCCCGGCACCCTCCACGAGGGCAACTCCGTCCTCCGCGGCGGAGAGTGAGAGGAGCCGGCCATGCGCTTCCGCCACCCGGACGGCACCACCGTCCACCTCGCCTACTGCACCAACGTCCACCCCGCCGAAACACTCGACGGAGTACTCACCCAGCTCCGCGACCACTGCGAACCCGTCCGCAGACGCCTCGGCCGTGACCGCCTCGGCATCGGCCTCTGGCTCGCCAGGACCGCCGCCCACGCCCTGATCACCGACCCCGCCGCACTGCGCCGGCTCCGCGCCGAACTCGACCGCCGCGGCCTCGAAGTGGTCACCCTCAACGGCTTCCCCTACGAAGGCTTCGGCGCCGAAGAGGTCAAGTACCGCGTCTACCAGCCGGACTGGACCCGCCCCGAACGTCTCACCCACACCACCGACCTGGCCCGCCTCCTCGCCACGCTCCTCCCCGACGACGTCACCGAAGGGTCCGTCTCCACCCTCCCCATCGCCTGGCGCACCCCCTTCGACGACTACGCCGCCACCACCGCCCGCACCGCGCTGACCACCCTCGCCGAGCGGCTCGACGCCCTGGAGGAACTCACCGGCAAGTCCGTCCGCATCGCCCTCGAACCCGAGCCCGGCTGCACCGTGGAGACCACCGCCGACGCGATCGGCCCGCTCACCGCCATCGCGAGCCCCCGCATCGGCATCTGTGTCGACACCTGCCACCTCGCCACCTCCTTCGAAAACCCCGGCACCGCCCTGGACGCCCTCGTCGCCGCCCGCGTCCCCATCCCCAAGGCACAACTCTCCGCGGCCCTCCACGCCGAACACCCACACCTCCCCGAAGTGCGCCGAGCCCTCGCCGCCTTCGCCGAACCCCGCTTCCTCCACCAGACCCGCACCAGCACCGCCGCCGGCCTGCGCGGCACCGACGACCTCGCCGAGGCCCTCGCCGGTGACACGCTCCCCGACGGCGCCCCCTGGCGCGCCCACTTCCACGTCCCGCTGCACAGCCCGCCCGCCCCGCCGCTCACCTCCACCCTGCCCGTACTCCGCGACGCCCTGGCCGGCCTCGTCGGCCGCCCCGCCCCGCTCACCCGACACCTCGAGGTCGAGACCTACACCTGGCAGGCGCTCCCGCCCGAACTGCGCCCCCGCACCCGCGCCCGGCTCGCCGACGGCATCGCCGCCGAGCTCGCCCTCGCCCGCGACCTCCTGACCGACCTCGGCCTCAAGGAACTGCCATGACCCACCCCACCCCCCTCCTGGTCCTGGACGTCGTCGGCCTCACCCCCCGCCTCCTCGACCACATGCCGCACCTGAAGAGCCTCGCCCTGTCCGGCTCCCACGCCCCGCTCGGCACCGTCCTCCCGGCCGTGACCTGCACCGCCCAGTCCACGTTCCTCACCGGCACCCTCCCTTCCGAGCACGGCATCGTCGGCAACGGCTGGTACTTCCGCGAACTCGGCGACGTCCTCCTGTGGCGCCAGCACAACGGACTCGTCTCCGGCGACAAACTGTGGGACGCGGCCCGCCGCGCCCACCCCGGCTACACCGTCGCCAACATCTGCTGGTGGTACGCGATGGGAGCGGACACCGACATCACCGTCACCCCCCGCCCCGTCTACTACGCCGACGGCCGCAAGGAACCCGACTGCTACACCCGGCCCCCGGAACTCCACGACGAACTCACCGACACACTCGGGACCTTCCCCCTCTTCCACTTCTGGGGCCCCGGCGCCGACATCGTCTCCAGCCGGTGGATCGTCGACGCGACCCGCCACATCCTCCGCACCCGCACCCCCGACCTCGCCCTCTGCTATCTCCCGCACCTGGACTACGACCTCCAGCGCTACGGCCCCGACGACCCGCGGGCCCACCGGGCCGCCGCCGACCTCGACGCCGTCATGGCCCCCCTCCTCGACGACGCCATCACCGAGGGCCGCATCGTCGTCGCCCTGTCCGAATACGGCATCACCCGCGTGAACCGCCCCGTCGACATCAACCGCGCCCTGCGCCGCGCCGGACTGCTCGAGGTCCACACCCAGGACGGCATGGAGTACCTCGACACCATGGCCTCCAGGGCGTTCGCCGTCTCCGACCACCAGATCGCCCACGTCTACGTGCGCCACGCCGAGGATCTCGACGCCACCCGCGCGGCCCTCGCCGACCTCCCGGGCATCGACCAGCTCCTCGACGACGAGGGCAAGAAGGCGCACGGCCTCGACCATCCCCGCTCCGGTGAGCTCGTGGCCGTCGCCGAGCCCGACGCCTGGTTCACGTACTACTACTGGCTCGACGACGCCCGCGCCCCCGACTTCGCCCAGCTCGTCGAGATCCACCGCAAACCCGGCTACGACCCCGCCGAGCTGTTCATGGACCCGCTCGACCCCTACGTACGGCTCAAGGCGGCCACGGCGATCGCCCGCAAGAAACTGGGCATGCGCTACCGCCTGGCGGTCGTGCCCCTCGACCCCTCACCTATTCGAGGCAGCCATGGCCGCCTCCCCGCGAGCGATGACACCGATACCGGGCCGCTCATCCTGTGCTCCACCCCCCGCGCCGACCTCTCCGGATCTCCCGGTGGCCGCGTCGCGGCCACCGAGGTGAAGTCCCTGCTGCTGCACCTCGCCGGTCTCCACTGACTCACCTCAGTGAAGCAGACGCCACTGACAACGAGGAGTTATCCACATGCCCCGCACGACCAGGACCACCGACCCCGAACTCGCGCACAGGCTCAGCAGACGCGACATGCTCGGCGTAGCCGCCGGCGCCACCGCCGCCGCCCTCCTCGGCGGCCCGGCCACCGCCGCCTCGGCCGCGGAAGCCACGAACCGGGGCCACGGCCGTCCCGTCCTGCCCCCCGGCCGCCTCGGCATCCAGCTCTACTCCCTGCGCGACAAGGTCTCCACGCTCGGCTTCGGACCGGTCTTCGAGGAGCTCCGGCGCCACGGCTACGACGAGGTCGAGTACGCCGGCTACACCCAGGGCTCGGCGGGCCCGATCACCCTCGCCCAGCTGCGCAGACTGACCCGCGACCACGGCCTGCGGGCCATCGGCAGCCACGTCGGCCACTACTCCTCCGACTCCGGGGCGTACACCTTCGCGCAGAACCTCACGCAGGTCCTCGACGACGCCCAGGCCCTCGGCCTCGCCCACATAGGCACCGCCTCCGGTCCCTGGCGCTACGGCGCGACCGTCGACGGCTGGAAGCGGTGCGCCGAGGAGTTCAACCACTACGGCGCCGAGGCGAAGAAGCGCGGCATGAAGTTCTACCAGCACAACCACGCCGAGGAGTTCTCCTTCGCCACCGACCGGCCCGACGTGCGCCTCTACGACGTCCTGCTCGCCGAGACCGATCCCGACCTGGTCTACCTGGAGATGGACATCTACTGGGCGTACGCCGGACAGTTCCGGTTCGGCAAGCGCCCCGACGGCACGCCCGCGCCCTTCGACCCGCTCGACTACGTGCTCAGGCAGCCGGACCGGTACCCGCTCTTCCACGTCAAGGACGGCGACCGTGACGACTCCGCCCGCGACGGTTACCGGATGGTGGACGTCGGGGACGGGGACATCGACTACCAGCGCTTCATCTCGGCGGTGACCCGTACCCGCGGTGGCCGCCGCGACCACCACTGGCAGGCCGAACACGACAACCCCGCCGAGTCGTTCACCTTCGCCCGCAAGTCGAGTGCGCACCTGCACGCGCTGCGTGAGAAGGGCTGCTGAGGCCCGTCCGGAACGGACGAGGGCCCCGCCCGCCCCCGCCACCGCGGGCGGGGCCGTCCCGCGTCCAGCACACCGAAACTTCCCGCTACTCACCAGTAGATGGAATGTGGCCTTCCGTACATCATTGAGCGCGAGCATGCCAAAGCCGTTCGCCCCTCGGGCGCGGCTGCCCTGAGTCACACCCACACCCAGGAGACCCCCCATGCATGCACGCATCCGCAGAACGGCCACGGCCGCGATCCTCACCGCGGCGGTTCTGACGACGGCCGCCCCGGTGGCCTCCGCCACCACCGCGCCCACGGTGGCCGGGGAGTACCGGCCCACGGAGGCCGTGCGGACCACGGCCTCCGTCGACTACCGCACCTGGCAGCGTGATGTGGCCGCCGTGATCGGCGTCGCCCGCCCCTACCTCGAGCAGCGGACCTCCCAGCCCTCCGGCGAGAAGCGCGCGATCGTCCTCGACATCGACAACACCTCGCTCGAAACGGACTTCCACCCCTTCTGGGAGTACCCGACGCCCGCCGTCAAACCGGTGCTCGACCTCGCTCGGTTCGCCGACTCCCGCGGCGTGGACGTCTTCTTCGTCACCGCCCGCCCCGGGATCATCCACTCCCTCACCGACTACAACCTGAGGAAGGCCGGCTACCCGGTCGACGGTCTGCACGTGCGGGACCTTCCCGACCTCTTCGAAGAGGTGAGCGTCTACAAGACCGCCCAGCGGGCCGCGATCGAGGCCAAGGGCTACACGATCATCGCCAACATCGGAAACAAGGAGAGCGACCTCGTGGGCGGCCACGCGGAGAAGACGTTCAAGCTGCCCGACTACGGTCAGCTGTCCTGACGACGGCGATGGCCGCGGAGCCCGTGCCGTGGGCTCCGCGGCCACGCCGCCGACCGAACGCCACCCTCCCGTGGCGCCCCATGCCTCGAAGCGCCGGAGCCCCGCCGGGCCCGCCCGGTACGGACCGTACCGGAGCGAAAACGGTCCGTAGAGGGTCGGTCGCCGGTCCCGTGCGGCCCGCCTCACGGGCGTCTGACCACGGGATATACGGGTGAGGGCCACCTCGAACCCCTGGTAGAGTTATCCATGTCGCCGCGGGGAACACGCCCGCGAGACGACAGACACCTTGTCCGGGTGGCGGAATGGCAGACGCGCTAGCTTGAGGTGCTAGTGCCCTTTATCGGGCGTGGGGGTTCAAGTCCCCCCTCGGACACCACGGAGCGGTCCTGGACTGCTCGCGAGTGCCGGTTGAGATTCCTCTCAACCGGCACTTTTCGTTGCCCCGTCCATCCACCCCGGACCGGCTCATCCACCCCAGACCGGACCGGACCCGTCCGGGCGGGGTGGGTGGGACCCGCCGGGGCGAGAGCGCAGGGGCCTCGCTCCCGGTGGCTTCCCGGGCGGCATGCGGAGCCAGGGGTTCGTCCCGGCCCGTGCACCGGTGCGCGCGGCGTGGAGACGCCCCCTTTCGAGGGCGGCCCGGTCAGCTCATCTGACGATGTACCAATTCGTACAGATGGCCCCTCGGGTCCGCCAGGAGGGTGGCCGGCGGACCCTGCTCGACGATGCGACCTCCGGACATGACGATCACCCGGTCGGCGTCCATCACCGTGGAGAGGCGGTGGGCGATCACCAGGCGGGTGGCTTTCAGCCGGCGGGTGGAGTCGATCACGGTGCGCTGCGCCTCGTTGTCCAGCGCGCTCGTCGCCTCGTCGAAGAACAGGATCCGCGGGCGGCGGATCAGGGCCTGCGCGATCATCAGGCGCTGGCGCTGGCCGCCCGAGATCGCACCACCGCCCGCGATCATCGTGTGCAGGCCCATCGGCATGCGCCTGATGTCCTCCGCCAGGCCCGCCATCTCGGCGGCGGCCCACACCTCCTCCTGGGAGAACGCCTCGGCGCCGCAGATGCAGTCCATGATCGAACCCGTCAGCGGCTGCGCGTTCTGCAGGACGACGCCGCACTGGCGCCGCACCGCCGCCTGGTCGAGGGCGGCCAGGTCCTGACCGTCGTACAGCACGCTGCCCGAGGCGGGCCGGTCGAAGCCGATGAGGAGGCGCAGCAGTGTGGACTTGCCGCAGCCACTCGGCCCGACGATCGCCACGAACTCGCCCGGCCGGATGGCGAGCGACACGTCGTCGAGGACGAGCGGCGCGTCGTCGGCGTACCGGAAGGAGAGGCCGCGGGCCTCCACGGCCCCGGACAGGACCCCGGGCTGCGCCGTGGAACCGCGGACCTCCGGAGCCTCGTCCAGCACCGGTTTGATCTGTTCGAACAGCGGCAGCGCGGCCGCGGCCGACACCAGCGCCCCGGTGAGCTGGGTGACCGATGTCAGCAGCATCGTCACCGACGTGCTGAACGTCAGGAACGCACCCGCCGACATGGACCCCCGCGCCGGGCCCGCCAGCAGCATGAACATGATCAAGGTGCAGAGCGGGAGGTACACGGCGTCGAGGACCGTGGTGATGTTCCTGATACGGCCCGCCCGCTGCTGCAACTCCCGCGAGCGGGCGAACTCGCGCGCCCACGCCGCGTACGCGAAGCTCTCCGCCGCCGCCACCCGCAGCTTCGGCAGTCCGCGCAGGGTCTGGAAGGCCTGGTTGTTCAGCTTGTTGTTCAGCTCGACGAGCCGCCGCTGCCAGCGCACCTGCCACAGCCCCAGGCCGAGGAAGACGGCCCCGATCACCAGCAGCATGACGATCGCGGCCAGCGCGAGCGGCACGCTGTAGCAGAGCAGCAGGACCAGGTTCATGGCGCCGATGGTGGTCGCCTGGAGAGCCACCGGCCCGACACCCGTCATCACCCGGCGGATCGCGCTGACGCCCATGGCGGCGCTCGCCAGCTCACCGGTCGACCGCTCGGCGAAGAACCTCGTGGGCAGCCGCAGCAGCCTGTCCCACACGGCCGGCTGCAACACGCTCTCGATCCGCCCCTCCATCCGCAGCAGCGTGAGGTTCTGCAACAGCATGAAAGCCGCGGAGACGATGCTGGTGACCATGACGGCCAGCGACACCTGCGCGATCAGGCTCGTCTCGGCCGCCGGTACGTACGAGCCGAGGATCCGCCCGGTCGCGACCGGCACCAGCGCGCCGAGGCAGACGGTCACCAGCCCGGCCAGGACCAGGTTGCGTACGTCGTCGGCGGTGCCGCGCAGGCTGAAGCGCAGCAGCCGCCACGCGGTCATGGGCCGCTCAGGCAGCGGACGGTAGAACATCACGGCCCGCGGCTCCAGTTCGGCCGCCTTCTCCGCGTCGAGCCGGATCCGCAGCCCGCTGGCCGGGTTCACCGCCTCGTACCGGCCGCGCCGCCACAGCAGGGCCACCGGTGCCCCGGATCTCGCCCAGTGGCCGACCAGGGGGCCGGAGTCGGTACGCCACCAGCGCCCGTCGAGCCGGACCGCGCGGGTGCGGATCCGGGAGGCGACCGCGATGCGCTCGACCGGGCCGATCCGCTCGTCGACCGCGTCGCCGCTCCTCACCGGCTCGGTGAGCGTGACACCGGCCGCCCGCGCCACCCGGCGGCACACGGCGAACGTCGCGTCGTCGCTCTCCGCACTCCGGCCGCCGCCCTTGCGGCCCACGCGGTCCGGCCCGCCGATGGACGCCAGCAGCGCCTGGTCCGCCCTGGCGCGCACGGCCTCGCCCGCCTTGATGCCGGCCGCGGCCCGGTCCTCGTGCGCCCGCTCCAACTGCTCGATCCAGCGGTCCACCGCCGACAGCAGCCGGAACTGCTGGTTGACCATCCGCTGCCACAGCGCGCCGTCCACCAGCAGATCGGCAGCCGCGTCCGCGCCGTAGGCCGCGCCGTACCGCACGCTGCCCGCGGGGACCGGCATCCACAGCATGTCGTCGTCGGCGACCGCTCCCGTCTCGTCGGCGCCGGGGCGGCCGTCCAGCGGCGCCTCGAACAGCACGCCGAGGCTGCGCGCCGTACCGAGCGCCACCGCGTGCTCCAAGGGCGTCGGCTCACCCGGGTTGGTGTACGGGTCGTACGGGTCATACGTGCCCTGTCCGCCGTACGCGCCGTATGCGTCGTACCCCGTGCCCTGCTCCGGGTACAGCTGACGCAGCGCGATCCGGCGCAGCGCGCAGTCCTGCGTCGGCCTGCCCACCAGGGTGTGCTGCGGGCCCTCGACCGGCCCCAGGAGGAGGGTGCCCGCCTCCAGCCTGCCCAGGAAGTGCCAGTTGCCCTGGTGCGCCGCGTCGACCGCGAAGAGGTCCAGTCCGCCGCCGACGACGAGCCACAGCACGTGCGGCCCCTCCAGGTGGACGCTGCGCAGTCCGGCGCAGTCGACGGGTGTGCCGAGTCCGCCGAGGGCGTGGGTGACGGGGTCGTGGGTGACGGGGCCGTGGCCGACCGTGGGGGGCTGGGTCATGTCAGCGCTCCCGTACCAGCTCGGCGTACGCGCCCCCGGCGGCGATCAGGTCCTCGTGCCGGCCGCGTTCGACGACCGTGCCATGGTCCAGGACCACGATCTCGTCGCTGTCGCGCACCGTGGACAGCCGGTGGGCGATGACGACGCACGCGCACCCGCGTCGGCGGAGGTTGTCGATGATGATCTGTTCGGTCTGCGCGTCGAGGGCGCTCGTCACCTCGTCCAGGACGAGGATGGACGGCCGCCGCACCAGGGCGCGGGCGATCTCCAGCCGCTGGCGCTGCCCGCCCGAGAAGTTGCGCCCGTCCTGCTCGACGCGGCTGTGGATACCCTCCGGCCGCCGCGCGATCACGTCGTCGTACAGCGCGGCGTCACGCAGCGCGGCCACGATCGCCTCGTCCGGTATGGACGGGTCCCACAGCGCGACGTTGTCGCGGACGGTGCCCTCGAAGAGGAAGACGTCCTGGTCGACGAAGGAGACGGAGGCGGCCAGCGCGCTGCGCGGTATGTCCTCCAGCCGCTGCCCGTCGATGCGGATGGTTCCCTCCCAGGGCGCGTAGAGCCCGGATATGAGCCGTGAGACGGTGGATTTCCCGCTGCCGGACCCGCCGACGAGCGCCACCTGCTGCCCGGGACCGACGGTGAGGGAGAAGCCGGTCAGCAGCGGCTCGTCGAGCGGGCTGTAGCCGAAGGTGATGTCGTCCAGCTCCACATGGCCGGTGAGTCGCCGGGTGCTCGCATCGGCCTCCACGCGCGCGTAGAGCGTGTCGGCGGGGAAGTTCTCGACGTCCTTCAGCCGGGCCACATCGGCCGCGAAGTCCTGGATGCGCCCCGCCACTCCGTTCAGCCGGGTGATGGGGGCCGTGAAGCGTGTCACGAGTGCCTGGAACGCCACGAGCAGGCCGATGGAGATGTGTCCCTCCACCGCGCGCAGTCCGCCGATCCACAGGATGAGCGCGCTGTTGAGTGTGGCGAGGGTGGGCGCGACGACGGCGAGGGCCGCGGTCGGCACGCCGAGTCGCTGCTGCACCTCCAGGGTGGTCGCGTGCTGGCCGGCCCAGCGCCGGAAGTAACCGTTCTCCCCACCGGTGGCCTTCATGGTCTCGATCAGCTGCAGACCGGTGTACGAGGTGTTCGTCAGCCGTGCGCTGTCGGCGCGCAGCTTCTGCGTGTGGGTCGACCGCAGGCGGACGACGATCCGCATCGCGACCACGTTGAGCAGGGCGATGAGCACGCCCACGACCGTCAGTTGGGGGTCGTACGTCCACAGCAGGAGCGCGTACAGGACGACGACGACGCCGTCCACCCCGGCGGCGGCGAGGTCACGGGCGAGGATCTCGGCGACCGCGTCGTTGGACTGCAGCCGCTGCACCAGGTCGGCCGGGCTGCGCTGCGCGAAGAACGTGACCGGCAACCGCATCAGGTGCCGGAAGAAGCGGGCACTGCCGAGCGTGGACGAGATGATCCGCCCGCGCAGCAGGTTGGCCTGTTGAAGCCCGGTCAGTACGGCGGTGAGCGCGACCATAGCGGCCATCGACGCGAACAGCGGCCCCAGCACCGACGTCTGCCCGCCGATCAGGAACATGTCGATGTACGTACGGCTCAGCGCGGGCACCGCCGCACCGACCGCCACCAGCATGAGGCTGGCGAGCAGCGCGGCCAGCAGGGTGCCGGTCGTGCCGCGCAGCCGCGCGGGCACGGAGCGCAGCACGCCGGGCTTGCGCCCGCCCGGGCGGAAGGATTCACCCGGCTCGAAGACCAGGGCGACACCGGTGAAGCTGGTGTCGAACTCCTCCATCGGCACGAAGCGGCGGCCTTTGGCGGGATCGTTGATGTGTACACCGCGCCGGCCGAAGCGGCGTCCCATGCCGTCGTGGACGACGTAGTGGTTGAACTCCCAGAAGAGGATGGCGGGCGCCCGCACCTCGGCGAGCGCCGCCGGTTCCATCTGCATGCCCTTGGCCCGCAGACCGTAACCGCGCGCCGCCTTCAGGACGTTGCTCGCGCGCGAGCCGTCCCGGGAGACGCCGCACGCGATCCGGAGCTCCTCCAGCGGTACGTGCCGTCCGTAGTGGGCGAGCACCATGGCCAGGCAGGCGGCACCGCACTCGACGGCCTCCATCTGGAGCACCGTCGGGGTGCGCACGGCCTTCGGCTTCTTCGGCCGGGCCGGGGGCGGGGCGGCGCGGCGGCGTCCGCCCGGCGCGTCGGCCCCGGCCCGGCGGCGTCCGCTCGGCGCGCTCACGGCAGCAGCCAATCGACCGGGCGCTGTTCGGCCAGGTGGATGGAGCCGGACGCGAGGGTCATGGAGTCGATGGAGAACGCCGGGCCGTCCGAGGTCGACCAGGCGTAACCGGTCTTCGTCGATGACGACCGTTCCAGGCGGACGAGCACGTTCACCGGCGGGCCGTGCTGCGAGAACTGCTCGGCGAGCTGGGTGCTGCCGAGGAAGGCGCCGATCCGCTGCCGGGTCTGCGCCGTGCGGCCGACCGCCTTGACCCGGCCGCGCAACACGCCGTACCGCTGGGCGGGCACGGACTGGACGGTGAGGTCCACCGAGGCGCCGACGGGAATCTCCGCTCCACGGTCGGCGGGCACGTACAACATCGCCATCAGGGGGGCGTCCTCCTTGTCGGCCCGCTCCACGGCCGCCACGTCGGCGCCCGTCGTCACCACGGAACCGATCGTGGCGACGAGGGTGGTCAGCCGGCCGGCGGCGATGGTGCGGACGACGGTGGTGCCCTGAGGAGTGCTGACCCTCACCAGCGGTGCGTCGGCGGGAACGTGGTCGCCCTCGTCGGCGAGTACGTCGACGACCTGGCCGGTGACGGGGCTCTGCAGGATGTAGCTGCCCTGGGCGTGGGTGAGGACACCGGGCGCGGAGAGCGAGGAGGAGACGGTGCCGGTCACCGCCCACACGGACGCGGCGAGCACGGCGAGAACCGTGACGGTCAGGACGAGAAGGCCCTGCGGCCGGGCGAAACGCACCGGCAGGTCTATTTCCTCGGGGGATTGCAGCTTGGAAAGGGCCTTTTGGCGGAACTGCACGTAACTCTTCCCTCGGCTGCGAATGTCCGGGTTTCCGGATCCCGGGGTGTTCCAGGGGTGTTCGGACGGTGCGCGGGCGTCTTCCCGAATGGCTCGGGGATGCTTTCGTCCCGGCTTCGGAGGCTGTTTCCCGGGAAAGTTGAGCGGATGCCGGGCGGATGCGGACGGATGCCGGGCGGGCGCCGGGCGGGTGGCGCGGTCAGCGTGGCGAGCCCCGGAACGCGTACGTCCCGGGGCTCACGCGAGCGGTCTCAGAGACCGGCGACGAAACCGGTGACGGCCGAGGTGTTGAGGCCGGCGAACGACTCGACAGCGCCGACGGCCGAGGTGGCGACGCCGGTGACCGGGGCGATGGAGTCGAGGGTGGCGGTCGCGCTGCCGACCACACCGCTGGCGACGGCGCTGTGCAGACCACCCGACACGTTGTCGAGGTCGCTGTCGGAGATTTCCTGGGTCTGGATCTCGGGGGTCATGCGGAGGTTCCCTTCACACGGATAACTCGAAAGAACTGCGGACCGAGCCTTTGTGCGACGCGTCGCAGTGCGAAGGATCAAAGCACGCGGGTGTGTTGGTCAGCCAATCGGTCAACTGCCTTCAGGGGCACGATCGCGGGTCCGAATTACCTTTGCGTGCAGGGGCATTCATGAATTGGTGCCAGCTTCTTCACAGGTCTCGTCCCACCGGTCCGCCCGCGCCGCGGCCTTCCCGGATGCGGAACGGGACATTCCGGCATCAACGGGTGGGCCTGCCCGGCAGCGTGGTGCACGGCCGTGGGAGAAGGTGTGACGCCTGTACATTCGCTGTGCAGATTCGCTGGCATCGCGCCAAAAGGGACGCGGCGGCATCCTTCGGAAGGGTCCCGCCGCGCGCCGGTGCGGTGAGCCGGTCGCCGCCCTGGGTGTCCCCGGAAGCCCGGGGTGACCGTGTGCCCCAGGGAGGCCAGGGACGAACCGGAGGGGCGGTGCCCGCGCCCGGCGACCGCTGGAAGGCCGGCCGCGCGGCGGCGGAGCCCGGACCGGTGGGGCCCGGACCGGTGGGGCCGGTGGGCAGCCCCGACGCCTTCGGCGCCCCCCGCAGAGGAGGGGCGAGGCGGCTACGCGCGCACGGACTTCGACGTTCTCGTCGATGCCGATGGCATCGGGGACCATGATCGCGGCCGAGTAATAGGTGCTGACCGGGTACGAGATGATCGCCTTCTCGTCGATCCCCATGCAGCGGAGGTTCAGCCCGGGCTCGTACTCGTCGGGGGGGCGGTCCGGAGGATGCCGATGACGCCCTCGTTGTCCTCACCGGTACGCGTCGCGATGATCGACGACGTGTGGTGCCCGGTGACCGGGATCCTGCCGCACGGGAGGATCGGGACACCGCGCCACGCGGGGATCCGGTGTCCGCCGACATCGACGCTGCCGATGTACAGGCCCCGCTTGTCGCACTCCTTGCCGAACGCCGCGATCGTCCGCGGCGCCCGGATGAAGGCAGCGGGCAGCAGCAGTGCCCCGCCGAGGCATGGTCGAGCCCTCCGCCCGTGCGGACGTGCCACACCCGCGCCCGGCCACCCGGCAGGTGCGGCGCCTACCGGCCGTCGTGCGGGGCGGTGACGAGGATGACGTGGAGCGTGCGCGGGCCGTGGACGCCTTCCACCCGGTCGAGTTCGATGTCGCTGGTGGCGGAGGGTCCGGAGATCCACGTCAGCGGCCGGGTCGGGTCCAGGCGGGGCAGGGCCAGGGGGAGGGAGGCGACCACCTGGCCGGGCGCGCGGACGACGCAGAGGTGAAGGTCGGGCACCAGGGTCAGGGCGCGGCGGCCCTGGCCCTCGGTGCCGTCGAGGACTAGGGTGCCGGTCTCGGCGATGGCCAGGGCGCAGCCGGTGACCACGGCGTCCGTGTCGTCGAGCCGACGGGGCGGGAGCGGGGCCTCCGGGGTGTCGTGGCGCTGCTCGGCGTCGACGGCGGCCAGCCACGCGGCGGGCAGACCGGGTGGTACGGCGACGGAACGCACCTTGTGACGGGCGCACAACTCCGCGATGACCGACGGCAGGCGCGTCTCCGTCGTGCGGTGGACATGGGCGCGGTAGTCGGTGAGGTTGTGGTCGAGGAGGTCCAGGAGCGCGGCCGGGTCGTCGGAGGGGGTGTGGGCGGTGAGGTAGCCGCGGGCGGGCTCCGGCGCTTCGGGCGCGTCGGCGACGGCCGCGCGGACGCGGGCGAGGATCCGGTCGCGGGCGCTCACGCCTGGTTCTCCTTCCACCAGTCACGGAAGGACCGTTCGGGTACGTCGGGCAGGTCGCGGCTGTCGGTCCAGGCCCCCGCGCCGGGTGGCCTCGACGGGTGCGCCCGGCGTGTCGCGCCGGCGACGCGCTCCGCGGCGGCGAGCGCGGAAGGGTGGTCGAGCAGCCAGGTCGCCGCCTTGACGGCCGCCTTCTCCAGGCGGTGCCCTTTGCCGCCCTGGCCGGCGACGCGCTCCCGGAGGTGGACCAGCACCTCCGGGATGTCGATGGCCACCGGGCACACCTCGTAACACGCGCCGCACAGCGAGGACGCGTACGGCAGCGAGGCGTCGACCGCGCTCGCCGTGCCGCGCAGTTGGGGGGTGAGGATCGCGCCGATCGGGCCCGGGTAGACCGAGCCGTACGCGTGGCCGCCGGCCCGCTCGTACACCGGGCAGACGTTGAGGCACGCCGAGCAGCGGATGCAGCGCAGCGCCTGACGGCCCACCTCGTCGGCGAGCGCGTCGGTGCGGCCGTTGTCGAGGAGCACGAGATGGAACGTCCTCGGGCCGTCCCCGTCGCTCGTGCCGGTCCACATCGAGGTGTACGGGTTCATGCGCTCCGCCGTCGACGAACGCGGCAGCGTCTGGAGGAAGACCTCCAGGTCGCGCCAGGTCGGCACGAGCTTCTCGATGCCGACGACCGAGATCAGTGTCTCGGGCAGCGTCAGACACATGCGCCCATTGCCCTCCGATTCCACCACGACCAGCGTGCCGGTCTCGGCGACCATGAAGTTCGCCCCGGAGATCCCGACCTTCGCGCGCAGGAACTTCTCCCGCAGGTGCAGCCGGGCCGCTTCGGCCAGCTCCGCCGGCGTGTCCGTCAGGTCCTCCGGCGCGGGCCGCCCCCAGGCCGCCATCCGGTCACGGAAGATGTCGCGGATCTCGGCGCGGTTGCGGTGGATCGCCGGGACCAGGATGTGGCTGGGCCGGTCGTCGCCCAACTGCACGATCAACTCGGCGAGATCCGTCTCGTACGCCGCGATGCCCTCCGCCTCCAGGGCCTCGTTGAGCCCGATCTCCTGCGTGGCCATCGACTTGACCTTCACGACCTCGCGCTCGCCGGTCGCCCGGACCAGCGCGGTCACGATCCGGTTCGCCTCGGCGGCGTCCGACGCCCAGTGGACCGTGCCGCCCGCCGCCGTGACGGCCTCCTCCAACCGCACCAGATACGTGTCCAGATGGCGCAGCGTACGGTCCTTGATCCGCCTGCCCGCCTCGCGGAGCTCGGCCCAGTCGGCCAGCTCCGCCACAGCCCTGGCCCGCTTGTCGCGAATCGTGTGCGTCGCGTGCCGGAGGTTGGCCCGCAGCCTGTCGTCGCGTACGGCGTCGGCGGCCGCTTCCGGGAACGCCGGCATCCCGACGAACGTCCTGGTCCCACTCACCGCAGCGGCTCCTCTTCCGTACTCGCCAGGATCTCGGCGATGTGCACCGCGCGCATCCGCTCACCTTGCCGCCGCAGAATCCCGCCCAGATGCATCAGACAGGAATTGTCCGCCCCGCACAGCACCCCGGCACCGGTCCCCACCGCGTTACGGACCTTGTCCCGGCCCATCGCCACCGACACGGCCGCGTTCTTCACCGCGAACGTCCCGCCGAAACCACAGCACTCCTCCGCGCCGGGCAACTCGACCAGCTCCAGCCCCTTGACCGCTTCCAGCAGCCTGCGCGGACGCTCCCCGAGCCCCAGCATCCGCAGTCCATGACAGGACGGGTGGTAGGTGACGGTGTGCGGATAGTACGCGCCCACATCGGTCACCCCCAGCACGTCGACGAGGAACTCGGTCAGCTCGTACATCCGCGGCCCCAGCTCCGGCGCCCCCAGTTTGGGGTAGGTGTCCCGCACCATCGCCGCGCACGAACCGGACGGGGTGACGACGTGCGCGTACCCCTCGAAGGCCCGTACCGTGCGACGCACCAGCGGCTGTGTCTCCCGCCGGTAGCCGGTGTTGAACTGCGGCTGGCCGCAACACGTCTGCTCCGCCGGGAAGTCCACCTCGACGCCGAGACGTCGCAGCAGCCTCACCGTGGCGATGCCGGTGTCGGGATACACCGCGTCATTCACGCAGGTGACGAACAACGCGACACGCATCGCGGCTCCTTCCGTCAAGTCGAGCGGTCCGGGTCGGCGGCGGCCTCGTGCCGAGCCTGTGGTGCCGGGCGAGGGCCGCGCCGCGCGGAGTGTAGTGGTACGGCATCAGGCTTTTCGTGAGGCGGCGCGCTCGGCCTCGATCTGTTCCAGGGACTTGCCCGAGGTGTCCGGCATGAAGGCGCCGAGCACCCGCAGGCCAGCAGGCGTGCGAGCGCGACGATGGAACCGGCGTCCAGGTAGGAGGCCATCCGCCAGGGCGGTCCACCTGCACTGCCGGCGCGTCGCCGCGCCGCTCGGGGCAGGGGGTGTGCCCTGGGCGGTGGTGGGCGGGCTCGGCACGTGCGTCACCGGGGCTCCTCGGCGGCGGGGACGGGGACGGGGTCGGCGGTGCGGGTCTGCGGTGCGACCCCGTGTCACGGATTGAAACGTATTAAAGAGTGGCTCTCTGTCAGGCGTAGGTCAAGACCTGAGGGGATGGGATCCCTTGGGTGAGGGGCTCATGGGCTGATTGAAAGCACTTTGAAAGCATTCAGAACTTCGCGACGGCCGACCGCGCCATGGGCATCGGAGAACCAGCGTGGACGGGGCCCGGGCTCAGGGAAGGAGGGCGGGCGGGGCCGGGCGAGGCGGTGCCCGCCCCCGCCGGGGTCCTCTGCCCCGCCCGGTCCCGTGTCGGCCCGTCCGCCCTCCGTCAGGCCGCGGGGTCGAACTGTTCGAGCATGCGCTCCAGGTACTCCAGCACCC
This sequence comes from Streptomyces sp. NPDC006368, assembly GCF_040612535.1. NCBI lineage: Bacteria > Bacillati > Actinomycetota > Actinomycetes > Kitasatosporales > Streptomycetaceae > Streptomyces > Streptomyces sp. NPDC006368. Next base: position 93,668 of record NZ_JBEXQK010000006.1, on the reverse strand, counting down.
GCGAGGCCTCATCCGTGTCCATGGCGGCGACCTCGGCGCTCAGGGCGCGCAGCCGGGCGGTCGCCGCGTCGCCCTGGCCCAGAGCCCGTTCGGTCCAGGCCGCGCGCATGGCGCACCGGACGCGCTCGTCCAAGCCGTCGGTCCCCAGAGCGGCGAACGCCGCCCCGGCCCGCTCCAGAAGCGTCACCGCCTCCCGCCGGACCAGCGCCGCCCCGGCGTCGCCCTCGCCGCCCTGACTCTCGCCGCTCCGGTTCTCCTCGCCGCTCCGGTCCTCCTCGTCCTGCTCCTCGTCGTCCCCCTCGTCCTTCTCCGCGTGGTCGTCCTCCTCGGCCAGCCCGTCGAGCAGCAACTCGGCCGTCTGCGCCCAGGTACGCGCCCGTTCCACCAGGAGTGCGTCGCCTTCGCCCTCGACGGCCGCGAGCGCCTTCGCCATGTACTCCCCGGCCACCTCCGCGTCGCCCCGGTGGGCCTCCAGCCAGGCCAGGGAGCGCAGCGCCCGGGCGAGCGGGACGGGATCACCCACGTTCCGCCAGAGCTCGACGGCCCGCTCGTACGCGGCGACCGCCTCGTCCCGCAGGCCCGCGGTCGAGAGGCACTCGGCGGCCAGCGTCGCGAAGTGGGCCTGGGGCCCGGGGCGCTCCCAGCCCTTGGCCACGTCGGCGGCCAGCAGGTACTGCTCCGCCGCCCCACGCTGGTCACCCAGCGCGCGCAGATTCCGCGCGAGGGTGTCCCGTGCCCGTACGGCCTGTTCGTCGCCGTGCTCCAGCAGATCGGGCAGTGCGGACTCCAGCACCTCCGCCGCCTCGGCCGCCCGGCCCGTCTCGCCCAGGGCCTGGGCGAGGGCCAGCCGGGCGTACGCCCCGGCGCCGGCGAAGTCCCCGGCGGCGTCGAACCAGTGCGCCGCCTCAAGGGCGTGCTCCACCGCCTCGGCCTCCTTGCCTTCCTGCTGGTACAGGACTTCCGCCAGGGTCAGCCGGATCGAGCCCAGTTCGTGCGCCGCCACCAGTTCGGCGCCGTGCGTGAGAGCCGCGCGCGCCGCTTCCTCGGCCTCCGTCAGGCGGCCCAGCCGCATCAGCAGCCGGGCGCGCCGGGCCAGCGGCTCGGCCGCGTCCCAGGGGCGGCCGGCGGCCAGGGTGCGCTGCGCGGCCAGGGCCAGGAGGGCGTCGGCCGTCTCCCCGTCACCCGCCCGCCAGGCAAGGTCGGCGCGCATCTCGTCCGCCTCGGCGAGCAGGTCCTCCACGCCGCCGGCTGCCCCGTCCGCGAACTGCGCGAACTGCTCGATGAACCCGGACAGATCGGTGGCCAGGCGCGCATCGCCGTGGCCGTCCCGGTCGGCGGGGCTCCGATGTCCGTCCTCGGCGTGCCGGAGCATCGCGTCGACCTTGATGCGCGTGAGGGCTGCCGTCGCCATCCGCCGCGTCCTCATGGGGTCATCCAGGTCCAGCGCCTGCGCCGAAGCGGAGGCCGTCGCGAGGAGGTCCCGTATCTCGTGCGGCTCCGCGCCCTCCCGCGCCGCGGCGGAGACCAGCCGCAGTTCGGCGAGCGCGGCCCGGCTCGGCTCACCGGCGGCCCGGTAGGCCGTGACCACCTCCTCGAAGAGCTCACGTGCGCCGTCCTCATCCGCGCGTCCGGCCCGGAGCGCCCGGTGGTCCAGCAGGTCCGCGGCCAGCAGCGGATCGGTCGCCTCGCCGCCGGCGGCGGCGACCAAGGCGTCGATCCGGTCCCAGACGACCGACGCGCGCGGATGCCCCTGGGCGCGCAGCTCGCGCGCCTCGGCGACCAACTCGGGCAGGCCGTCCCGCTCCGCCACCCGGGTCGCGCCACCGGGTACACCGTGCGTCGCGCCGCCGGTCGCGCCGTGGGGGACGTCGCCCGTGGGCGCGGGGGAGGGCGTCGTGAGCCGCGCGGCCCGTACGCCCAGGGGGAGGGCGGCCAGCAGGGGCTCGCGTTCCAGCCTGAGCTTGAGCCGGCCGGACACGACGTCGCTGCCGTTGCGCTCGTCGAACCGCGCGGCGATGGCCACCGCCTCCGCGTCCATCAGGTCGTGCAGTTCACGCACCGTGCGCAGCCGTCCGTCATAGGCGACCGCGGGCCGGTCCCCGACGCCGAGGGCCAGCAGTCGGCGGAGCAGGACCAGCGTCCCCGTGAAGAACTCCAGCCGGGCCCATGGGTTGCCGTCGGAGGCGAGGTGCGACGCGTGCTCGGAGAGCAGCTCCAGCCCCCGGCCCTCATTGCCGGTCAGCGCGCAGAACTCCAGGTGGAGGCCGATCGACGGCAGCAGGCTCTCATTGCCGCGCGCCATGCGGTAGCCGCGCAGATGGTTGGCCCGGGCCTCGTCCGGGCGGCCCGTCCGCACCAGCGGGAGCAGGGACTTGGCGAGGACGCGGTGCGGCTCCTCCATGCAGCTGGAGCTGCCGTCGAGCACCGGCGCCCAGGTCCGCAGCGCCTTGTCGTCCTGCCCCTGGCTCAGCCAGTAGGCGCCCTGGTCGTTGAGCTCGCAGGCGTGGCAGTTGGCCATCGGGTCGCGCTCCGCCGCCGTCCACGCGGCGAACGCGCGCGCCGCCCGCCCGGTGTCCCCGGTGTCGTCGGCCAGTTCGAACTCCGCCTGCCGTACGGCCCGCTCGGTGAAACCGGCCACGCGGTACCGCCGCTCCATCTCGACGAGCCACTGTTCCATGGTGGCGAGCGGGATCTCCGGGAGCGTCAGCATCCCGGAGGTGACCCACTTGAACATCCAGTGGAAGGTGTGGCTGTCCGCGGCGTCGAACGCGGACGGGTCGCGGTCCCACTCCTGCATGAGCCGGGCGAACGGCACCAGCATCCTGCCGCGCTCGGTGCTGTACTCGTACGCCCTGATGAGGCCGAACAGCGCCTGCCTGAGCAGATCGCGGTCACCGGTCGATTCGGCGGCGGTGACCAGCTCCTCCGCGCGGGCGTTGCGCAGCAGTCCGTTGGGCGCCGAGTTGTTCTCCCACAGGGCCCGGCGGATGTCCTCCGGTGCGTACTCCGGGGTGGTCACTGGTCGCCCTCCTGAGGGGTGGTGGTCGTACCGCCGACCGGGTGCGTGGCCCACTCCAGCAGCCCGAGGAAGGCCCGGTTGAGCAGAGAGGTGTCGGCGGGGCGCAGCGGGCGCTGCGCCATCAGCAGGGCCTGGCCGTACAGCGACTCGACCGCCGTGCCCGCCAGTTCGGTGTCGGGGATGGCCGCGATTCGGCGCACCAGGGGGTTGTTGTGGTTGAGGACCAGACGGGCGCGCGGGGCGGAGCCGCGCAGCGCGCCGAGAATGTCGCTCCACAGGGTGTCGGCGCCCTCCTCGGCCGCCGCGCGGTCCCGCTCGTGGCGGGCCTCGCGGTCGTCCAGGTACAGCGCCGGCACGGTCACCGGCTGGAAGGCGCGCAGCGCCACGTCGCAGCCGAGGGCGTCGAGCCGGGTCCGGGCGGTGGCGAGGAAGCCGGCGAGGGCCAGCTCCTGCTGGGGCTCGACCGGGTCGAGATGGGCCGTGACGGCGCCCGCGTCGAGTTCGCCGACCGTGACACCGTCCCGCACCTGCGGGAGGAGGGCGATGAGATCGGCGTCGTACGTGTATCCGCCGTTGACGATGCCCAGGCCGTGGGCGGCGGCGATGGGGGAGACCTGCCGGAACTCCTCCACCGTGCGCGTGAAGTGCACCCGGGGATGGGCGCGTACGAACTCGTCGAGGGTGACCCGTCCGTCGCTGGTCTCGAACGGCAGCCACGGCAGCATCAGCCGGAACAGCTCGGCGTCGTGCCGCGCCAGGGACTTCACGCCCAGGTGGTGCACGGTGAGGAACGCCGCCAGCCGGTCGGGGTCGCCCGCGGCCAGTTCGGCGAGCCAGTCGCGGATACGGGCGCCCAGCGCGTCGCGCACGGCGGCGAGCGTCTCGTCGTCGTACAGGTTTTCGCGGGACGCGGTGGGGCGCAGCGTGTCGGTGTCCAGGACGACCCGGACGAAGAACGCCCAGTCCGGCAGCAGGTTGTCGGCCCGGTCGGTGAGCAGCATGCCCTTCAGGTAGACCCGGTGGGCCGCCCGGGTGGCGGGGCTCGTCGCGGACGGCAGGACGTACGCGACACCGCGCACCCCGGCGACCGGCAGGTCCAGGTCGATGGAGTCGAGCGGGGTGAACCCGAAGACCCGCGCGCAGTGCCCGGCGAGCGCGACCCGGCGGGCGGTGGGCGTCGGGTGGGCCCGGTCCCACACCGCGGGCCGCTCGGTCAGGGGGCGGTCGGTGGCGTCGGGTCCGGTGAAGGTGACCTCGTGCGGCAGCAGCGACCCGAAGTCCCGGGCGAGCTCGGCCACGCGGTCGGGCTCGGTCCACTCCTCGGCGCCGGGCCGTGGCTCCAGCCGGACCGTGGTGCCCGGTTCGGGCCGGGCGTCGTGGGGGAGTGTGCGGACCGTGTACGAGCCGTCGTCGCTCGCCAGCCACTCGACGGGCGGTTCGCCGGGTTCGCGGGCGGAGCGGGACACGACGCGGATCTGCCGGGCGACGACGAAGCAGGCGAGCAGCCCGATGCCGAACTGGCCGAGGAACTCCTGACGGGCGCTGTCCAGGGCGTCGCGCTTGGAGCTCCGGCCGATGGTGGCGAGGAGCGTGTGCACCTCGTCGGAGGTGAGGCCGATGCCGGTGTCCTCCATGGTGACGGCGTCACCGGTGGCCGTGAGGCGGATGCCCGTGGGCGCGGACGGGTCATGGGCGAGGCGGGCCGTGACCGCGTCCACCGCGTTCTGCAGCAGCTCGCGGACGTATACGCGTGGGCTGGAGTAGAGGTGGTGCGACAGCAGGTCGACCAGGCCGCGCAGGTCCACCTGGAAGGCGTTGACCGAGGGTTCGGACGACGAGGACGACGTAGAGGTGGACAACGAGGACGACGTAGAGGTGGACGACGAGGTGGACATGGAGGAGGACGTCGAAGGCGTGGAGGGTTCGGAGGAGGAGTCGGGTGAGCGAAGGTTCATGGGTACGAGGGGGCACCCTCACGGCCCCGGACGGCAGCCGCAGGTGCGGGTCGGGCGATCGCGGGGTCCCCCCCTCACGAATCGCGATGGGCCCGGTCTGGCCTCGGTGCCGTGTCCGGGCGCAGCCGGACGACACCGAGAAGGACTCGGAATTGACGACCATCGTAGGGACCACCACTGACAATGCCCAGGTGGTTTCCCCACGACGGTGATCAAGGTGCCGAGGAGACGCGTCCGGCCGCCGCGGCGAGACCCGGTGCCGGGTTGCGCAGGCCCTCCGCCGCGTCCGAGACCCGGCGCAGCAGCTCCAGGAACACGGTCTGCTCGGCGGCGTCCAGCGGGGCGAGGAAGATCTGGTTCATCCGCGCCGTGCGGACCGCCAGTCTCTTGTGCACCCGTACGCCCTCGTCGTTGAGATGCAGCACCGAGCGGCGGCCGTCGCTCGGGTCACGCACCTTGTCGATCAGGCCGCGGTCGGCCAGCCGGCGGACCACCTCGGCGATGGTGGAGCGGTCCAGCCCGACCCGCTCGCCGACCGTGCGCTGGTCCAGGGCGTCCTCGCCGACCAGGGTGTTGAGCACGGCGAACTGCGGGGAGGTGACCTCCTCGGAGACCATCGTGGTCCACAGCAGGGTGTGCGCCTGCTGCAAGCGCCGGGCGAGATGGCCCGGATGGCTGTTGAGGTCGAGTGCGGGCACGGTCCACTCCTCTCTTCCCCCATGCGTCCCTGAGCCGGACCAGTGTCTCATGGGCAGGCCTCCGGCCCGTGGGTGCACTGAGGGTCTTGACGGGTATTGCTCCCGGTGTCAGGCTGCTCCCTCGACGAGAGTTGCTCAGTGCACTGAGTATCTCTGGGTGCCGAGGAAGGGGACGGATGGACAAGGTGGTGGCCACGGCCGCGGAAGCCGTGGCCGATGTGTACGACGGAGCGTCGTTCGCGGTCGGCGGCTTCGGCCTCAGCGGCGTACCCGACACCCTCATCCAGGCGGTGTACGCGACCGGCGTCCGCTCCATCGCCGTCGTCTCCAACAACTGCGGGGCGATGGGCTCCGGGCTCGCCGTCCTCCTGGCGGCCGGCCGCATCGCCCGCGTCACCGGCTCGTACATCGGCGCGAACAAGGAGTTCGCCCGCCAGTACCTCGCCGGCGAACTGGAGCTGGAACTCATCCCGCAGGGCACCCTCGCCGAGCGGCTCCGCGCCGGCGGCGCGGGCATCCCCGCCTTCTACACCCCCGCCGGCGTCGGCACGCAGGTCGCCGACGGCGGACTGCCCTGGCGGTACGACGGCGACGGCGGCGTGGCGCTCGCGTCCCCGCCCAAGGAGGTCCGCGAGTTCGACGGCGTACCGCACGTCCTCGAACACGGCATCCGCACCGACTTCGCGCTCGTGCGCGCCGCCAAGGGCGACCGTCACGGCAACCTGGTGTTCGCCAAGTCCGCCCGCAACTTCAACCCCCTCGCCGCCATGGCCGGGCGCGTCACCGTCGCCGAGGTCGAGGAACTGGTCGAACCCGGCGCCATCGACCCCGACCACGTCCACCTGCCCGGCGTCTTCGTCCAGCGCGTGGTGGCCCTCACGCCCGAACAGGCCGCCGACAAGGGGATCGAGAACCGCACGACACGAAAGGAGCGCGGCTGATGCCCTGGACCCGCGACCAGATGGCCGCCCGCGCGGCTGCCGAACTGCGCGACGGCGAGTACGTCAACCTCGGCATCGGTCTGCCGACCCTGATCCCCGACCACCTCCCCGACGGCGTGCACGTCGTCCTCGCATCCGAGAACGGCATCCTGGGCACCGGCCCCTACCCGTACGAGGACGAGGTCGACCCCGACCTGATCAACGCGGGCAAGGAGACCGTCACCGTCCTGCCCGGGGCGTCGTTCTTCGACTCGGCGCTCTCCTTCGCGATGATCCGCGGCGGGCACATCGACGTCGCCGTCCTCGGCGCGATGCAGGTCTCCGCCCGCGGCGACCTCGCCAACTGGGCCGTCCCCGGCAAGCTGGTCACCGGCATCGGCGGCGCCATGGACCTGGTGCACGGCGCCCGCCGCGTCCTCGTCACCATGACCCACACCGCCAAGGACGGCAGTCCGAAGATCGTCGAGGAGTGCGCCCTGCCGCTCACCGGGCGCGGCTGCGTCCAGCGGGTCATCACCGACCTGGGCGTCCTCGACGTCACCGACGACGGCCTGGTCCTCGTCGAGACCGCCCCCGGCGTCACCGAACGGGAGATCGCGGACCGGACCGCCGCCCCCGTCCGCACCGGTCCGGTCGCCGCCCGCTGAACCCGCCGCTCCGCCCGGCCCCTGACCCGGGTCAGCAGGCGCCCGCCGAACCCGCCGCCGCCCGCCGGACCCGCTGCGGCCCGCCGCCCGCGCGGACCCGCTCAACCCGTAGATCCCCGCAGGAGGTCCCCGCCCATGGCACTCACCCAGCAGGACATCGACGTCGAGATCGTCCGGCAGCGCACCGCCTACGAGCAGTCCGTCGCCGACGGCGCCCCACGCGCCGACCATCCACCCCGGAACTACCCCCCGTACCGCTCCAGCCGCCTGCGCCACCCCCGCCGGCCGCTCGTCGCCGTCGCCGCCGCACGCGACCCGGAAGCCGTCGAACTGGCCTCACCCGCCTTCGGCGAGACCGACGTGACCGAGCTCGACCACGACCTCACCCGGCAGCACCACGGCGAACCGCTCGGCGAGCGCATCACCGTCACCGGACGGCTCCTGGACCGCCACGGCCGCCCGCTACGCGGCCAGCTGGTCGAGGTGTGGCAGGCCAACGCCTCCGGCCGTTACGCCCACCGGCGCGACCAGCACCCCGCGCCGCTCGACCCCCACTTCACCGGAGTGGGCCGTACCCTCACCGGCGACGACGGCGGGTGGACCTTCACCACGATCAAGCCCGGCGCGTACCCCTGGCGCAACCACACCAACGCCTGGCGCCCCGCCCACATCCACTTCTCGCTCTTCGGGTCCGCGTTCGCCCAGCGGCTCGTCACCCAGATGTACTTCCCGAACGACCCGCTCTTCCCCTACGACCCCATTCTCCAGTCCGTCACCGACGAGACGGCCCGGCAACGGCTGGTCGCCACCTACGACCACAGCCTGTCGACGCCCGAATGGGCCCTCGGCTACCGCTGGGACATCGTCCTCGACGGCCCCGCCGCCACCTGGTTCGAGGAGGGCCGGTGACCACTCCCCACCCCACCCCGTCCCACACGGTCGGCCCGTTCCACGGATACGCCCTGCCCTTCCCCGACGGCGGCGACATAGCCCCGGCCGGCCACCCCGACACCGTCACGGTCCACGGGCGGGTCCTCGACGGGGAGGGAATGCCCGTCCCCGACGCGCTGATCGAGATCTGGGGACCCGGGCCCGACGGCGTACTCCCGCACAAGGGCGGGTCCATGCGCCGGGACCCGGTCACCGGCGGCTTCCTCGGCCGCAACGGCACCGACTTCACCGGATTCGGGCGCGTACCGACCGACGCCGACGGCCACTGGGCGGTGCGCACCCTGCGCCCCGGCCGGCGCGGTGAACACGCCCCCTACCTGAGCCTGTGCGTCTTCGCCCGCGGGCTCACCCACCACCTCTTCACGCGCGTGCACCTCCCCGAGCCCGCCGACGCACTGGCCACCGACCCCCTGCTCGCCTCGCTCCCGCCCGAGCGCGCGGCGACCCTGGTGGCCCGGCCCGAACCGCACCGCACGTACCGGTTCGACATCCGGTTGCAGGGCGAGGACGAGACCGTCTTCCTGGAGTTCACATGACGTACGAGGACGCCGGCCTGCTCGCCCCCGGGCACGCCGGCGCACCCGCCGAGGCAGCCACCTCCGACGCGGCGTTCCTGCGGGCGATGCTCGACGCGGAGGCCGCCCTGGCCCGGGTCCAGGCACCGCCCCGGGCAGCCGAGGCGATCACGGCCGCCTGCGCCCGCCCCTACGACGCGGCAGGGGTACGGGACCTGGCGCTGCGCGCCCGCTCCGGCGGCAACCCGGTCATCCCGCTCGTCGCGGACCTCACCGACGCCGTACCGGAGCACGCGCGCGTGCACGTCCACCGCGGCGCCACCAGCCAGGACATCCTCGACACCGCCGCCATGCTCGTCGCCTCCCGCACCCTCGCCCTCGTACTCGCCGACCTGGAGCGCACGGCCGACGCCCTGCGGACCCTGGCGGCCGCCCACCGGGACACCGTCATGCCCGGCCGCACCCTCACCCAGCACGCCGTCCCCACCACCTTCGGCCTGAAGGCGGCGGGCTGGCGCGCCCTGGTCCTGGACGCCCGCGACCGCCTGCGCGCCCTCCGCGACCGGCTGCCCGCCCAACTGGGCGGCGCGGCCGGCACCCTGGCCGCCTCCGAGGCGTACGGCGCGGAACCGCTCGCCCTGGTGGCCGCGTACGCCCGCGAACTGGGCCTCGCCGAGCCCGCGCTGCCCTGGCACACCCTGCGGACCCCGGTCGCCGACCTCGCCGGCGCCCTGGCCTTCACCGCCGGGGCGCTCGGCAAGGCCGCCGCGGACGTCCTCACCCTCTCCCGCACGGAGACCGCCGAGGTGAGCGAGGGCAGCGGCGGGGGCTCGTCCGCCATGCCGCACAAGGCGAACCCGGTCAGGTCCACCCTGATCGCCGCGGCGGCCCGCCGCGCACCCGCCCTCGCAGCCGTCCTGTACGGCTCGGTCGCCGCCGAGGACGAACGGCCCGCCGGTGCCTGGCACGCCGAATGGGAGCCGCTGCGCGACCTGCTGCGCCTCGCCGGCGGAGCGGCCCACCACGCCGTCCACCTCGCAGAGGGGCTGCGCGTCCACCCGGAGCGCATGCGCGCCCACCTGGACCTCACCGACGGGCTGATCGTCTCCGAGCGCCTGAGGACCCGTTTCCCGAAGGACGTGCTCACGCGCGCGGCGGAGGAGGTGCGGACGACCGGCAAGCCCCTGGCCGACGTCCTCGGCGTGGACCCCGGACTCACCGATCCCACCCACTACACCGGCGCGGCCGGCCGTCTCACCGACCGCGCACTGGAGCGCCGATGACTCTCCTCCACCGTCTCGTGGAGGGCCCCGAAACCGCCCCCGCTCTCCTCCTCGGCCCGTCCCTGGGCACGTCCACCGCCCTGTGGGACCGCGTCGCGCCCGGACTGCCGTTCCGCCGCATACGGTGGGACCTCCCCGGTCACGGCGCGAGCCCCGCCGACCTCATCGGCCCCGGCGCCACCGTCGCCGACCTCGCCGCGCACGTCCTGCGGCTGGCCGACGCCCTCCACCTGGAGCGGTTCCACTACGCGGGCGTCTCCCTCGGCGGCGCCGTCGGCCTGTGGCTCGCCGCGCACCACCCCGGTCGGCTGAACCGGCTCGCCGTGGTGTGCTCCTCCGCCCACTTCGGCGACCCGCAGGCGTGGCGCGAACGGGCCGCCCTGGTACGCCGGGAGGGCACCGCCCCGGTCGCCCGGACGGCGCCCGACCGCTGGTTCACGCCCGGCTTCACCGACCGGCGGCTGGTCGACGACCTGCGCCGGGCCGACCGCGACGCGTACGCCGCCTGCTGCGACGCCCTCGCGGCCTACGACGTGCGCGCCGCGCTGCCCGCCATCATCACGCCCACCCTGGTGCTGGCCGGCCGCGACGACCCGGCCACCCCGCCCGCCCACGCCCACGAGATCGCCGGCGCCATCCCCGGCGCGACCGTCACCGTGGTCCCCGGCGCCTCCCACCTGGCCCCCGCCGAACGGCCCGAGGAGGTCCTGGCCGCCCTGCGCCGTCACTTCGGCGGGTAGACGACCACCGGACCCGCCCGGACGGACCCGCCGACCGGACCCGCCGACCGGACCCGGTGGGCGGAACCGGTCGGCGGGGGCGGGACGCGGGCCGCTCAGGCCGGGGGCACCAGTTCGCCGTCGACCGGCAGGCCCTCCACCCGGCGGTTGTGGACGACCGCCAGTTCGTACGGATGCGCGCGGCCCCGCTGCCACTGGCCGCCCGCCAGCCGCACCGTGGCGATGTTCTCCACCGGGCCGGACGTCCAGTCCAGCGGGCCCGCGATGGTCTCCAGCCGGGTCGCGGCGAGCGCCGCCGCGACCGCCGCCGGGTCCGTGGGGTCACCGGCGGTCGCGAGGGCGTGCGCGGCCACTTCGAAGAGCGCGTACGCCAGGCCGAGCGGCTGCAGCCACTGGTTGCCCGTACTCCGCTCGTACGCCTCGGCCAGCTCCGCGGCCGTCATGCCGTCGATGGAGGAGCGGTAGGGGTGGGCGGGCGTCCAGTAGACCAGCGTCGCCACGTCCGCCTGGGGCGGTTCCCCGGTGGCCGTGGGGACGGGCGGATAGGCCAGCCAGCGCGAGCAGGTGATCAGGCGGGGCCGCAGGCCCTGTTCGGCCGCGGCCCGGCGGAACAGCCCCAGGTCCGTTCCGGTCGCCGCGCTCGTGACGACGTCGACGCCCTCGTCCCGGAACGCCGACAGGTGGCCGTCGAAGCCGGTGGACGGCTCCCGGTAGCCGGCCGGGTCCACCAGACGGTGCCCACGCGCGCGTGCCGCGGGCAGGAAACCGTGCTCCTCGTGGCGTGACCAGGTGCCCTGCGGACCGTCGTTCCACAGGCACCCGACGGTGCGGCCGGTGCCGCCCACCGCCTCCCACAGGTCCGCGAAGGTCTCCGCGATGTCGTCGAGCCCCCAGCAGAAGTGGTACGTCCACCGGAACGGGCGCTGAGCCGTCGCGCCGCGCCCGTAGTAGTACACCTGCCAGGGGAAGGTGCTGGACAGGCAGGGGATCCCGGCCTCCTCGCAGGTGTCGGCGACGGCGGGCAGCACTTCGGTCCCCGCCAGCGTGAGCATGATCCGCGCCCCCTCGTCCTCCACCAGTTCCCGGACGGCCCGGCGGGCGCCGTCGGCGGTGGAGGCGCTGTCGCGGCCCACCAGCCGCAGTCCGGGCAGTTTCGGCGCCAGCAGTTCCATGGCGTACGCCAGCGGGTCGCCCAGCCGCGCCAGCCGGCCCGTGCGTGCGATCACCACGCCCACGGTCGCCGTCCGTACCTCTTCGCTGTTCTTCCTCGGTCGTTCCATGCCCCGGTCAACGCCGTGGCGGTGGAGGTGTCACGCTCTTCCCGTCGTACGGCCGTCCTCCCGAGCCGTCCACCCCCGTGAATCGATTCATGACAGCAGGGCGCACCACCTCCTACCATGAGGCCTCCGGTCCGGCGGGCGGAGCGGGTGACGCGGGGGCCGAAAGGGGTGCGTGGCATGACGCGCATGGTGGGCATCAAGGACGTGGCGCAGCGGGCGGGCGTCTCCGTCGGCACCGTCTCGAACGTCATCAACCGCCCCGGAACGGTCGCGGAAGCCACCCGCGAGCGCGTCCAGGCGGCCATCGAGGAGCTCGGATACGTACGCAGCGAGTCGGCCCGCCAGCTGCGCGCCGGCCAGAGCCGGATCATCGCGCTGCTCGTCCTCGACATGGCCAACCCCTTCTTCGTGGACCTCGCCACCGGCGCCGAACGCGCCGCCCGGGAGGCCGGCCTGGGGGTGATGCTCTGCAACAGCGCCCAGGACCCGGCCGAGGAGGCCGAGTACCTCGGACTCTTCGCCGAGCAGCGGGTGCGCGGCGTGCTGGTGACGCCCGCCGACGCCGAGGGGCGCACGCTCAAGGCGTTCGCACGCCACGGCATCCCGTACGTCTTCGTCGACCGCACGGCGGCGGCCGGCGACGCCTGCTCGGTCTCCGTCGACGACGTCGAGGGGGGTGCGCTGGCCGCCCGCCACCTGCTGGAAGGCGGCCACCGGTCGCTCGTGTTCGTCGGCGGGCCGATGCACCTGCCGCAGTGCCAGGACCGGTTCACCGGCGCCCTGGGCGCGCTCACCGAGGCCGGGCTGCCCGCCGGGGCCCTGTCGCGCGTGGAGACCGAGCGGCTCGACGTCGCGTCGGGGCGGGACGCGGGCGCCAGGCTGTTGGGCATGTCGCCGCGGCCGACGGCGGTCTTCTGCGCCAATGACCTGCTGGCGCTCGGGGTCCTGCAGACGCTGTTCGCCGCCGGGGTGTCCGTGCCCGGTGACATCGCGCTCGTCGGGTACGACGACATCGAGTTCGCGGCCGCCGCCGCGGTGCCCCTGACCTCGGTGCGTCAGCCCGCCCGGCGCATGGGACGGATGGCCGCCGAGCTGCTGATCGAGGAGACCGGTGAGGGCGCCGGCGGGCATGAGCACCAGCGGATCGTGCTCCAGCCGGAGCTCGTGGTCCGCGCCTCCAGCATGGCGTCCCGGCGCCGCTGACCGCACCCGCGAGGTTCGCCGGATCTCGTCCGAACCGTTGACGTACCCGGCGGGGGTCCTTACGTTGTCCCGGCAAGCGCTTGCCTAAAACGATTCAAAGCGCGGCTGGAGGACGAACTGTGCGTACGAATGGGACTGTTGACCGGCGCGGCCTGCTGAAGATGGCGGGCGGCTCCCTGGCCGCCCTCGGCCTGACCGCGGCCGGCTGTGGCGGCACCGGGAGCGGCTCCGGCGGGGACGGGACCGTCACGATCCGGTACGCCTGGTGGGGCTCCGACGACCGTGCCAGGCGGATCAACCGGACGATAGCCCTCTTCGAGAAGAAGTACCCGAAGATCAAGGTCAAGACCGACTTCCAGCCCTACCTCGACTTCTGGAAGAAGTTCAACACCCAGGCCTCCGGGGGCAACCCGCCGGACGTCTTCCAGAACGCCATCGGCTTCCTGCGCAAGTACGACCGGAAGAACGTCCTCCTGGACCTGCGGGAGCAGGTGGAGGCCGGCCACCTCGGGCTGGACGGCTTCCGCGCCGGACTGGAACGGTTCGGCGAGGTCGACGGCAAACTGCTCGGCGTCCCGGTCGGCTCCAACTCCATGGCCCTGGTCATCGACAAGCCCGTCTTCCGGAAGGCCGGCGTCGCCCCCGCCCCCGGCTGGACCTGGGACGACTTCCACGCCGCCTGCGCCAGGATCCGTGACACCCAGGGCCGCGCCGGCGACAGCGGCCACTACGGCGTCATGTACCTGTACGACCTCTACCTGCGCCAGCACGGCAAGGCCTTCTTCACCGCCGACGGCCTCGGCTTCACCGAGGCCGACCTCACCGACTGGTGGACCAAGGCGTACGCCGGTGTGAAGTCCGGCCTCTACTCCGACCCGAAGAAGGTCGCCCAGATCAAGCCCAAGTCGGCCGTGGCCGCCGAGGTCGCCGCCTCCGAGTTCACCTGGGACAACTTCACCATCCGCTACACCTCCGAGGGCAAGAGCCAGTACGGCCTCGCCCCCATCCCCACCACGGACGGGAAGAAGACGGGTCAGTACCTCGGCTCCCTGATGCTCAGCGCGTCCCGGCGCACCAAGCACCCCGAAGAAGTCGCCCAGTTCATCAACTTCATGGTCCACGAGCCCGAGGTGGCCCGGATCATGGGCTACGACCGCGGCGTCCCGGCGACCACCGCGCAGTACGAGGCGTTCCGGCCCACGGACGAGGTCAACAAGCAGATCGCCGCGTACGAGAAGCAGCTCATCGACAGCGGTGCCCTGGAAACCATCACCCCCCATCCGGCCGGCGCCGACATCGCCGAGGCGGCCTTCCTGCGCGTCGCCGAGGACATGGCCCTCGGCAAGCGGTCCGTCGCCGAAGCCGTCGATCAGTTCTTCACCGAGTCGAAGACGGCCCTCGGCTCCTGATGGGAACCACCGTGACACACCCCCAGACCGCAGCTCCGCACCCGGCGGACCAGGCTCCCGGGCCGCGCCACGGCCCCGCCCCGCACGGCGGCGGAGGAGCCGCCCACCGCCCCGCCGCCCGGCGCCGCGCCCGGCGCGAGAACCTCGCCGGCTACCTCTTCCTGTCCCCCTGGATCGCCGGATTCCTGCTGCTCACGGCCGGACCGATGGTCGCCTCGCTCTACTTCGCCTTCACCGACTACAACCTCTTCGACACCCCGCAGTGGGTGGGCCTGAAGAACTTCACCGACATGTTCGCCGACCCGCGCTGGCGCCACTCCGTCGACGTGACGCTCTGGTACGTGATCGTCGGCACCCCGCTGAAGCTCGCCGCCGCCCTCGGCGTGGCTCTGCTGCTCAACCAGAAACGGCGCGGCCAGGCCTTCTACCGGGCCGCCTTCTACGCACCCTCCCTGATCGGCGCGAGCGTCTCCATCGCCATCGTCTGGAAGGCGATCTTCTCGGACGACGCCATCGTCGACCGGACGCAGCGGGCCCTGTTCGGCGTGGACGTCGGCGGCTGGACCGGCGACCCGGACTGGATCATCTACAGCCTGGTGGCGCTCACCGTCTGGCAGTTCGGCGCGCCCATGGTCATCTTCCTGGCCGGCCTGAAGCAGGTGCCGCGCGAGCTGTACGAGGCGGCCGAGGTCGACGGCGCGGGCCCCTGGCGCCGGTTCTGGAACATCACCCTCCCCATGATCTCGCCCGTCCTGTTCTTCAACGTCCTGCTGGAGACCATCCACTCCTTCCAGATCTTCGGCTCGGCGTACATCCTCGGCGGCCAGGGCGGCACCTGCGGCCCCGCCGACGCCACGCTCGTCTACACCTGTTACCTCTACGTCCAGGGCTTCGAGAACAGCCGGATGGGCTTCGCGTCCGCCATGGCCTGGATGCTGCTGCTCGCGGTCGGTCTGGTGACGGCGGCGCTGTTCTGGTCCCAGCGGCGCTGGGTGCACTACGAGGAGGCCGCCCGATGAGCGCGCTCACCCCTGTCCGCCGGCGCGGCGCCGCGTCCCTGGCCTGGCACCTCGGCTCGCTCGCCGTCCTCGCCGTGGTGCTCTACCCCGTGGTGTGGGTGCTCGGCGGCTCGTTCAAACCGAACGACGAGATCGTCGGCAGCCTGGAGCTGTTCCCGGCCGACCCGATCACCGAGAACTACCGCCGCCTCGCCGACGGCATCGCCGACATCCCCATCACCACCTTCTTCGGCAACTCCCTCTTCCTCGCCCTCGGCTCGGTCGTCGGCGTCCTGGTGTCCTGCTCCCTGGCCGCCTACGCCTTCGCCCGGGTCCGGTTCGCGGGGCGGGGCCTCCTCTTCGGCCTCATGATCGGCACGCTCCTGCTGCCGTACCACGTCCTGCTCATCCCGCAGTACGTGATGTTCCAGAAGCTGGAGCTCATCAACACCTACACGCCCCTGCTGCTCGGCAAGTACCTCGCCACGGACGCCTTCTTCGTCTTCCTGATGATGCAGTTCATGCGCGGACTGCCGAAAGAGCTGGACGAGGCGGCCCGGCTGGACGGCTGCGGACACGCGCGCATCTACTGGTCGATCGTCCTGCCGCTGTGCCGCCCCGCCCTGATCACCAGCGCGATCTTCACCTTCATCCACGCCTGGAACGACTTCATGGGCCCGCTGATCTACCTCAACGACCCCGAGAAGTACACCGTGTCCCTCGGCCTCAAGATGTTCGTCGACCAGGACGGCGTCGCCAACTACGGCGGCATGGTCGCCATGTCGCTCGTCGCGCTCCTTCCCGTGCTGCTCTTCTTCCTCGCCTTCCAGCGGTACCTGATCGACGGCATGGCGACCTCCGGGCTGAAGGGCTGAGCCGCCGATGAGCACCCGTACCGGTACGGAACGGATGGCCCGCTTCGGCGTCTTCGCCGAGTGCCTCCTCACCGGCGTGTGGATCACCCTCGCGGCGCTCCCGCTCGTCACCGGGCCCGCCGCGGTCGCCGCCGGCGCCGCCCATATGCGCCGCCACCTGGCCCACGAGCGCGGCGGCCTGCGCGAGTTCGCCGCCGACGTACGGGCCGCCGCCCGCCACGGCGGCCTGCTCACCGGGCTGGCCGGCTGGGCGGTGCTCACCCTGGTGTGGGCCGACCTCGCGGTCGTACGAGCCGGGGGCCTCCCCGGCGGGCCCCTGGTCGGCGCCGTCGGCGTACTGGCCCTGCTCGGCCTGACCGTCGCCGGACTGCGGGCGGCCACGGCATGGCGGCCGGGCAGCTCCTGGCGCTCCCTGCTCAAAACGGCCACCCGCCGCACGGCGGCGGACCCGGCCGGTTCGCTCGTGCTCGTGTGCGGCTTCGGCGTGATCACGGCGTCGGCGTGGCTCGCCCCGCCCCTGGCGGCCCCCGCGCTCGGGATGCTCACGGCGGCGGCGCTGGCGGTCGACCGGCGACACGCCCGGCGCCGAGACGTCATCTGATCCGCGTACCGGGGCCGCCTCGGCCCCCTCGTCCCGGTGCCCCGCGGCGCCGCCCCGCAGCGCCTGTCGGCGAACCGAGCCCTCGAACACAGCAGAAAGGTCCTCATGTCTCCGCTTCCTCGTAGATCCCTTCTCAAGGCCGCCGCGGCTGCCGGGGCCGCCGCCCAGTTCAGCCGCGCGATGGGCGGTGGCACCGCGCGGGCCGCCGGGCCGGCCGCGCCCGCCCGGTCGCCGGTGGCCGACGGGCCGGTGACGGTCCGGTGGCTGGAGTCCGGCGGGCTGGGAGCCGCGCCGGGTTCGACGTTCGGTGTGCCGTGGCCCAGGGGCGCCCATCCGCGGGACACGTCCTTCGCCCTGGCGACCGCCGACGGCGAGGAGGTCCCCGTGCAGACCTGGGTCACGGCGCGCTGGCCCGATGGTTCGCTGAAGTGGACCGCTCACGCGGTGGGCCCGGCGGCGGCCGGCGCTGAGGCGTTCACGCTGGCCGCCGGGGCGCCGGCGACCGCCGCGCAGCGGGTCACGGTCACCGCGACCGGCCGCAGGATCACCGTGGACACGGGCACCGTCAGGGTCGTGGTGTCCAAGGACGGCGAGAAGCTGGTCGAGTCCGTGACCCGGGACGGGACGAGGATCGCCTCCGACGGCCGGCTCGTCCTGCTGCGCCAGAGCGATGTGGACGACGGTGACCGGGGCAACGCCACATGGGAGCGGTTCGACGGCACGATCAGCGGCGCCACCGTGGAACAGCGGGGCCCCATCCGCGCGGTGGTGCGCATCGACGGCAAACACCGCAAGGGGAGCCGCAGTTGGCTGCCGTTCTGTGTCCGGCTCTACTTCTACGCGGGTGCCGAGTCGTTCCGTATGGTCCACACGATCACCTACGACGGCGATCAGAACAAGGACTTCATCCGGGGCCTGGGCGTCCGTTTCACCGTGCCGATGCGCGATGCCGCGTACGACCGTCACATCCGCGTCGCGGGGGAGGGCAAGGGCTTCCTCACGGAGGCGGTCCAGGGCATCACGGGTCTGCGCCGCGATCCGGGCGCCGCGGTGCGTGCCGCCCAGGTCAAGGGCGAGAGGCTGCCCGACCCGTCGACCTGGGACCAGCGCGTCACGTCCCGTCTGCGGTACGTCCCCACCTGGGGCGACTACACCCTCTCCCAGCTGTCCGCGGACGGGTTCACCCTGCGCAAGCGCACCAAGCCGGGCCATGGCTGGATCCCGGCGGGCGGCGGCGGCCGGGCGAGCGGTTTCGGATACGTCGGCGGGGTCAGCGGCGGGCTGTCCTTCGGGCTGCGGGACTTCTGGGAGAAACACCCCGCCCAGCTCGACATCCGTGGCGCGGCCGGTGACGAGGCCGAGGTCACCCTGTGGCTGTGGTCGCCGGAGGCGCAACCGATGGATCTGCGCTTCTACCACGACGGCATGGGCCAGGACACGTACCCCGAGCAGCTGGAGGGCCTCAACATCACGTACGAGGACCACGAGCCGGGCTTCGGCACCCCGTACGGCATTGCCCGCACCAGCGAGCTGATGTTCTGGGCCAACGCCGCGACGCCGGACGCCGCCACGCTCGTCGCCCAGGCCGCCGCCGTCCGTACCCCGCCGCAGCTCGCCGCGTCCCCGCGGGATCTCACCAGGGCGGGGGTGTTCGGCGGCCTGTTCGCGCCCGTCGACCGGTCCACCCCCGCCAAGGCGAGGATCGAGGACCAGCTGGACTTCCTCTTCACGTACTACAAGGACCAGGTCGAGCAGCGCCGCTGGTACGGCTTCTGGGATTACGGCGACATCATGCACACCTATGACGAGGACCGGCACCAGTGGCGCTACGACGTCGGCGGTTACGCGTGGGACAACTCCGAGCTCTCACCCGACCTGTGGCTCTGGTACGCGTATCTGCGCTCCGGCCGCGCGGACGTCTTCCGCTTCGCCGAGGCGATGACCCGCCACACCGGTGAGGTCGACGTCTACCACCTGGGCACGTGGGCCGGTCTCGGCACCCGGCACGGCGTCCAGCACTTCGCCGACAGCGCCAAGCAGCAGCGGATCTCCACCGCCGTCTACCGCCGGCCCTACTACTTCCTCACCGCCGACGAGCGGGTCGGCGACCTGATGCGCGACCTCGTCGACTCCGACGAGACGTTCCTCGTGCTCGACCCCATCCGCAAGATCCGCACCGAGCCGTACGAGCCGGACCGCCACGCCCTGTCCATCGGCTTCGGCACCGACTGGAGCGGCCTGGCGGCGGCGTGGCTCACCGAGTGGGAGCGCGGGGGGCCGAAGGCGGCGAAGGCGGAGGCACGGCTGCGCTCCACCATGGAGACGATCGCCGCCCAGCCGAACGGGTTCGTCCAGGGCACCGGGTTGTACGACCTCGACACCGGCAGGTTCGCGGTGGCGGACAAGCCGGTCGTGGGCGTGTCCCACCTGTCCGCCATGTTCGGGCTGGTGGAGATGTGCGCCGAGCTCATCGACCTGATCGACATGCCGAAGTTCAAGGAGGCGTGGCTGGACTACTGCCGTTACTTCAACGCCACCAAGGCGGAGCAGGCGGCGCGGTACGGATCGAACTTCGGCAACCTGCTGCTGTTCCAGGGGCATTCACGGCAGGACGCCTACGCGGCGGCGCAGCTGAAGGACGACGGGCTGGCGGCGCGCGCCTGGCGGAAGTTCTACGCGAGCGACGGCTACACCACCGCGATGAAGTGGGAGAGGACCCGGTTGGAAGGCCCGGCCGTGCTCGAACCGGGTGACGAGCACCTGGCCATCAGCACCAACACCACGGCGCTGTTCGGCCTCGCGGCCATCCAGAACCTGGCCCTGGTGGGCGACAAGATGCCGGGCTGAGCGCAGTGTCGTCGGGCGCCGGGGTTCGTTGCACATATCCGTAGGAACCTTTCTCTTCCTCTCACCCCGTGCAAGGAGACAGATATGAGCATGCGCCCCGGTATCCGGCTGATCACCGTCTGCGCCGGCATCGCGGGTGCGGGCATCGCGGCGGTCGCCCCGGCCGCCGCCGATGCCCCGCCCGCCTCGGTCGGCACCCCTGTCATGACCGACCTCAACAGCACGGGACTGCTCGCCTCCGGCCCGCAGTCGCAGGGCCGGCCCGGCCAGGCTTCGCCCCTGCCGGTGGGCGGCGGCCTCCTCGGCGGGGTCCCCGCCGGCCTCCCGCTGGGCGGCTGACCGGCGGGACCGCGCAGTCCGGCGACGTGAGCCGTCCACTCGGTCCGGTGACGTGAGCCGTCCGCTCGGGCCGTCCGCGCGGGCCGTCCGCACAGCCCTTGCCCAGGGCCGTTCACCGCACCGTGAGCACCAGCTTGCCGGCCGTGCGGCCCGTCTCGCCCAGCGCGTGGGCCCTGGCGGCGTCCGCCGGCGGGAACGTGCCCGCGATGGCCGCGCGGAGCTCGCCCGCCTCGGCGAGGGCGGCGATGGCGTTCATGCCCGCGTGGTCGGCCTCGACGAGCAGCGACTCCGCGCGGACGCCGAGCCGTTCGGCCTGCGCGTGGAGCTCGTCGCGGCCCATGGGGAGGATGGAGACCAGCAGGCCCCCCGGGCGCAGTGTGCGCAGTGAGCGGGCGCGGTAGTCGTCGGTGCCGACGGTGTCCAGGACGACGTCGATGTCGCCGGCGGCCTCGGCGAAGTCCACCTCCCGGTAGTCGATCACCTCGTCGGCGCCCAGGTCGCGCAGGAAGGCGTGCTTGTCCGAGCGGGCCGCGGGTGGCGCTCGATCCGGACGTGCTCTTCGTCGACGACGGCGACCTGCTCACCTCGGCCGGGGCGGCGTCCGGAGTCGATGTGTGCCTCCACGTCCTGCGCGGCGACCACGGCAGCGCCCTGGCCAACCGGGTCGCCCGGTTGTGTGTGGTGCCGCCCTGGCGGGACGGCGGCCAGGCCCAGTACATCGAGCGGCCGGTCCCGGGCCCGTCGACGGCCGGGACGGCCGCCACGCGCGCGTGGGCCCTCGAAAACCTCCACCTGCCGCTGACGCTGGCCGACCTCGCGGGCCACGCACGGATGAGCCGGCGCACCTTCGCCCGGCGCTTCGCCGACGAGGTGGGCATGAGCCCGGGACGCTGGGTCACCCAGCAGCGGGTCGCGCGCGCCCGGCACCTGCTCGAAACGAGCGACCTGCCGGTGGACCGGATCGCCGGCGAGGTGGGCTTCGCCACCGCCGCCTCGCAGCGCCAGCACCTCCACGCCGCGATCGGCGTCTCACCGCTCGCGTACCGCCGCACCTTCCGGCCGGCCGGCGCCGCCCGCTAGTGCCCGCCCGTCCGCGCCGGCGCCGTGGTCACCGTGACCGTCACCGGTGAGAACGCGACGCGCGTGAGGGCGCCGTCGTCCGCCCACCGCACCTCCACCGCGTCGTCGTCCGCGTGCTCCACGGACGCCACCTCGGCGAGCGGGGAGGGAGCCCTCGTGCCCGTCAGCGAGGCGAGGGCGACCAGCAGCACCGTACCCCGCTCACAGGGAGCGGTGCTCAGCCGGGGCAGCGTCGCCCAGCGCGTGAACGCCGTGCCGTGCGGGGCGCGCGCCTCCTCGGCGTACGCCCAGCCCCGCAGCCCGTGCAGGTGCGAGGCCGTCGGCTCGTCGGGGCCCGTGGCCCAGCCGGAGAGCCGTACGCGCGCGCCGTGCGGCAGGCCCGTCACCCGGTGCACCCGCAGCTCGTACCGGCCGCGTACGACCGTGACGTGTTCGACCCGCAGGCCCGGCACCATCGGCGGGCCGGAGGGGAACACCGGCCGGTGCCAGGAGGCCGCCCACCCCCAGCCGTCGCCGTGGCCCGCGCCCAGCGGGTGGACGCGGCAGCGCACCGAGGGCACGCCGTCGACCTCGACCGACAGGTGGTTGTCGGGCGTGTTCGCGGCGGAGGTCGGCCCCGTCCGGGTGGAGTAGGCGAGCCGACCGTACAGCACGTCGTGGTGGCCGGCCGTTTCGCCCTCGAACGGGCGGAGGTGATCGCTGCCGTGGTTGTGCAGCCGGGCGATCCCGTCCGCGCCGGTCGTCTGGATCAGCAGTCCGGGCGCCGGCAGCGCCAGCACCCGGTCGGCGCCGCTCTCGGCGGGCGCCGCCTCCTCACGTACCGTCCACAGCGGGTGGTCCGTCGGGGCGAGCAGCGCCACGAACGCCTTGGACGCCCAGTACGGCGACGCCGGGCCCGAGTACGGCTGGAGCGTCGGCTCGTGCGGACCGTGCCAGCCGAGCGTCAGCAGACCGTCGCGCGCGTCCACCGCTCCCCGGTCCAGGAAGTACCGCAGACAGCCGCTCAGCAGTCGCCGTGACGCGCCGGGCGTGAGCGGCGTGTGCCCGGTCAGCGCGCCCGCGCCGACCGCCGCGCCCGCCGCGAACCGGTACGACAGCGACCGCCCGAAGTGGACCGGCGCCCCGTCGCCGCCGAACAGCAGGGAAAAACCCTCCAGATGCTCCCGCAGCCGAGGCCCGTACACATCCAGCAGTGGCTTGTCGCCCGCGAGATGGGCGTGCAGCACCGGATACAGGTGCAGCGCCCAGCCGTTGTAGTGGTCGAAGCCCCGGCCGTCGCCGTCCGCGTACCAGCCGTCACCCCGGTACCACGTCTCCAGCAGCCCGAGGCCCCGCTCGATCGCCCGCGCCGTCTCCGTGTCGCCGCGCCCCACCGACTCCAGGAACCCGGCGACGGTGAAGGGGAACAGGTACCAGTTGTTCGGCGCGGGCGTGTGCCGCAGCGCGCCGCGCAGCCACTCCTCCGCCCGGTCCCGTACGTCGTCGTCGAGCCGGTCCCACAGCCAGGGACGGGTCAGCCGCAGCCCCAGCGCCACGGACGCGGACTCCACCATCGGCTGGCCGCCCACGTGGTGATGGCGGATCAGCGGCCATGACTCGGTGTCCTCGCGCCCGGGTGCGCGCGTCCCGGCGGCCAGCCCGTCCGCATACCGGCCGAGCAGCCCGTACGGATCCTCCCCGGCCGCGCCCGCGACGCGCAACGCCGCCGCCAGGAACGTACGCGCGTACCCCTCCAGGCCGTCGGAGCGGACCCCGGACAGGGACGGCCGCCCCGGCAGGTGCAACAGCGCGCCGCCCGGGGTGGCCCAGCGCCAGGCCGCCCGGACCAGACCGTCCGCCGCAGCCTCCCAGTGGGCCCGGGTGAAGCCGGTGTACGGGCTGAGCGACCGGTCCTCGGGCGGGAGTCGCAGGTGTTCGCTCATGCCGGGTGCGCCAGCCTCTCTCCACGGTGGGAAACCCCCGTCATGCTGATCGCTCGGCGCCGGCTCGGTCAATGCGCCGATCCGCTGGCGGCCGAAACGATCAAACGCTCAGGGGCGGCCGGGTGCCGTGGTGCGGATCAATTCAGTTGTGCGGCGATGTCGGCGATCACGTCCGGCCCCACCCGGCAGCAGCCCCCGACCAGACGCGCACCGGCCTTACGCCACGCGGTCACCCGCGCCGCCGAGAACGCCCCCGGGGACCCCGCGCGCCACGCCCGCGCCCCCGCGTCCCACTCCTCACCGCTGTTCGGGTAGACCACGACCGGCTTGCCGGTGATCCGGGCCGCGAGCGCGACCGCGCGGTCGGCGTCCTCGGGGGCGCAGCAGTTCACGCCCACGGCGACGATCTCATCGGCGTCGGCCGCCACTGCGAACGCCTCGTCCAGCGGCTGACCGGCCCGCGTCCGGTCCCCGGTCACGGTGTACGACAGCCAGGCCGGTACGCCGAGCCCGCGCACCGCCCGGGCCAGGGCCCGCCCCTCGTCCGCGTCCGGCACGGTCTCCAGCGCCAGGACGTCGGGCCGGGCGGCGGCCAGCACCTCCAGCCGTGGCCGGTGGAACCGCTCCAACTCGGCGACGCCCAGCCCGTACCGGCCCCGGTACTCCGACCCGTCGGCCAGCATCGCGCCGTACGGGCCGGCCGACGCGGCGACCCACAGCGTCCGGCCGGGGCTCCTGGCCTCGGCCCGCCGGGCGGCCTCCCGGGCAAGCTCCACGCTCAGCGCGAGCAGGTACGCGGCCCGGTCGTGGTCGATGCCCCGCCGGGCGAAGCCCTCGAACGTCGCCTGGTAACCGGAGGTGATGGCGACGCCGGCGCCCGCCTCGTAGTACGCGAGGTGCGCCTCGATGATCGCCTCGGGCCGGTCGGCGAGCAGCCGCGCCGACCACAGGGCGTCGCGCAGGTCGTGCCCGGCTGCCTCCAACTGGTTGGACAGCCCGCCGTCGAGAACGAGGGGGGAGCCGGCGGCGAGGGCGTCGAGGAACGTGGGCGCGGCGCTGTGCATGCGCCGAAGGTAGCGGAACCCTCCGATCGGCGCGTGCGTGACCGTACCGGCTCCGACGGACCGCCGGCGGGGCGGCGGAAGGCCGTCGAAGGGGCCGAGGCGGCCAGGGCTTCGACCCCGGGCGCTTCAGCCGTTCGGGAAGGGCGTCACCGTGCCGCGTCACGGCGGGCGTCGTGCCCGGATCCCCGTCCTTCCCGACCCGTTGACCTCTTCCCCGCGCACCCTTACCGTTTCGCTGTTCGGTATTGCAGATGACGTTCGACATGTCGAACCGAGCTCCGAAGGGGCCACCGCATGAGCCGCAGTGAGCAACCCCCCAGCCGCAGAGTCCTCCTGAAGGGCGCCCTCGCCGCCGGCGCCCTGACCGCCGCACCCGCCGTCGGGCCCGCGGGCGCCACGGCCTCCGCCGCACCGGCCGCGTACGGCAACCCGCTCGTCCGCAACCGCGCCGACCCGCACATCCACCGCCACACCGACGGGCACTACTACTTCACCGCCACCGCGCCCGAGTACGACCGGATCATCCTGCGTCGCTCCCGCACCCTGCGGGGGATCTCCACGGCGGAGGAATCGGTGATCTGGAAGAAGCGCTCAAGCGGCGACATGGGCGCCCACATCTGGGCACCTGAGATCCACCACATCGACGGCCGCTGGTACATCTACTTCGCCGCCGCTCCCGCGAACGACGTGTGGAAGATCCGCATGTGGGTGCTGGAGAACCCCAGCCGCGACCCCTTCAAAGGCACCTGGACCGAGAAGGGCCGGATCACCACCGCCTGGGACACCTTCTCCCTCGACGCCACCACCTTCACCCACCGCGGCAGCCGCTACCTCGCCTGGGCGCAGCACGAGCCCGGCATCGACCACAACACCGGCATATTCCTGTCCCGGATGGCCAACCCGTGGACGCTCACCGGCCCCCAGATACGGCTCACCACACCGGAGTACGACTGGGAGTGCGTCGGCTTCAAGGTGAACGAGGGCGCCTCCTTCATCGAGCGCGACGGCCGCGTCTTCATGACGTACTCCGCCAGCGCCACCGACAGCAACTACTGCATGGGCCTGCTCACCGCCGCCTCCGACAGCGACCTGATGGACCCCACGTCCTGGACCAAGTCGCCGAAGCCGGTCTTCACCAGCGACGCCACCACCGGGCAGTACGGCCCCGGCCACAACTCCTTCACCGTCGCCGAGGACGGCCGCACCGACGTCCTCGTCTACCACGCCCGCCCGTACAAGGACATCACGGGCGACCCGCTGCACGACCCCAACCGCCACACCCGCGTCCAGCGGCTCGGCTGGAAGGCCGACGGCACCCCCGACTTCGGCATCCCGGTCGCCGACCGGCCCCGGCGCCCCGCGACGAAGGCCGCCCGCTACACGATGACCGCCTTCACCAACACCAGCGAGTCGAACCTGTACGTGTACGAGTCGACCGACGCCACCACGTACACCCTCCTCAAGGGACCCGCCTACACCCCGCCCTCCGGCCTCATCCGCGATCCGAGCCTGATCCGGCACACCGACGGCCACTACTGGATCGTGTACACCACCGGCTGGACCGGCGACACCATCGGGTTCGCGCGCAGCAAGGACCGCCTGAACTGGCAGTTCGTCGCCGACCACACCCTGCCGACCGCCCCGCTCGCCCGCACCTGGGCGCCCGAGTGGTTCGTCGACGAGGACGGCTCCACCCATGTCATCGTCTCGCTCGACACCACCGGCACGTACACCTTCCGGCCCCACCTGCTCACCGCCACCGACCGCACGCTGCGCTCCTGGACCACGCCCCGGCCCCTCGCGGGCCTCGACCGGTCCAACCACATCGACACCTTCGTCGTACGGCACGGCGGCACCTACCACGCCCTCACCAAGCAGGAGACGACCAAGTACCTGGAGCACGCCGTCGCCGACCGTCTCACCGGCCCCTACACCCTCGTCGGCACCGGTGACTGGGCGGGCTGGGGCAGTTGGCGCGAAGGGCCCGCGCTCGTGCGCCTCCCGAACGGCGGCTGGCGCGTGTACTTCGACGGCTACGCCGAGCAGAAGTACTACTACAGCGACAGCCTGGACGGACTGCGCACCTGGACCCCGATCCGCCAACTGCCCGGACTCACCGGCTTCGCCCGCCACTTCACGGTGCTGAGGGAGGACGCGTGAGGTTACGTGGGGGGATCACCGCGACCGCGAACAGGAGCCCGCGCATGAACCGCCCGAGACGTTCCACCCTGCTCGTCACCACCGCGCTCACCGCCGTCATGGCCCTGCCCGCGCTGCCCGCGCTGCCCGCGCCGCCCGCCCACGCGGCGACGCCGTACGGCCAGGGACTGGAACACTGCGCCGGCACCGCGCCCGTCGTCTGCGACATCGACGTCCCGCCCGGTACCTACCACGTCACCGTCACCCTCGGCGGTGAGAGCGCCGCCGTCACCTCCGTCACCGCCGAGACGCGCCGCGCGCTGCTCGCCGACACCGCGACCGCGCCCGGCGAGCGGGTGCACCGCTCCTTCACCGTGGACGTACGCACCCCCGAGGGCGAGCCCACCGGCCCCGACGGGACACCCGGCCTCCAGCTCACCTTCGACGGGCCCGCCCCCGCGCCGGCCGCCCTGCGGGTCACACCCGCCCCACGCGCCCGGCAGATCGTGCTCATCGGCGACTCCACGGTGTGCGACCAGCCGGGGGAGCCGTACGCCGGATGGGGGCAGCGGCTCCCCGCCCTGATCGGGCGCGGCACGTCCGTCGCCAACCACGCCGACTCCGGCGAGAGCACCGTCACCTTCCTCACCGACCCGGCCCTGTTCCCGACCGTCCGTCAGCGCATCCGCCGGGGCGACCTGGTGCTCATCCAACTGGCCCACAACGACAAGCGGACCGACGCCACGACCTACCGCGCCAACCTCACGGCGCTCGTCGACGGCGTACGCGCCGAGGGCGGCCGGCCCGTCCTCGTCACGCCCATCGTCCGCCGCTGGTTCAACCCCGACGGCACCCTCGACAACGGCACCGCCCTGCTCGTCAACGGCCTCGGCGTGGACCATCCGGCGGAGATCCGCACCCTGGCGACGGCCCTTCGCACCCCGCTGGTCGACCTGACCGCGCTCACCAGGGCGCGGGTCGAGGAGCTCGGCGTGGAGGCGTCGAAAGCCCTGTACCTGACGAACGAGAAGCGCGACAACACCCACACCTCGGTGCGCGGCGCGACCGAGTACGCCGGGCTCGTCGCCGGCGCACTGAGGGGCCAGGGGCTGATCGGCCGATCGACGCACGGCTGACGCCGGACCTGCCGGCTGCGACACCCCGGCAGGCCCGCCGTTCAGGCGCCGGCGCGGCACGCGCGCAGGGCCTCCAGCGCGGGCCACGCGGAGTCGCGGGGGAACGGGCGGGGCGCGGCGGGCCTGCCGGGGGCGAGCAGCGCGTAGTGGCGCGGCAGGAAGGAGGGCCCACCCCACGGCTCCACGGTGTGCGCCCGGGCCAGTACCTCGCCGCAGCGCCCGCAGCCGATCCACGGGATCAGGACCTCGCCCGGTTCGGGGGAGGGGAGCGGCCGGGCATCCGGGTGCTCGATGAGCCGGAGCGGGGTTCCGCCTGGGCCCGGCCTCGTCGCGGCGCACCGCAGGAGCCGGGGCGTGAGCACCTCGCCCATGCCCCACTCCCGCGCCGTCACCGCGATCTCGGCGACGGTCGTCTCGCTGAGCACCACCTGGTGCGCCTGGAGGCCGGACACGAGCACGTCGAGCCCGGCCTCCTGTTCCCCCATGGCCCAGCAGTCCCGGACCGTGGTGGCCTCGGGCTCGGGCAGCAGGGCGGCGAACCTGTACCAGTGAGTAACTTCATCGTTCACCCGCAGAGGCTACCGGGGCGGCGGCAAGGGGAGCGCGGCGCGTGCCCGCGACGAGGCCGCGCCGGACCGCCGGGCACCATGCCGTCCGTACGCGGCGCCGTACGCCGTGCCGTACGCCGTGCCGTCAACGCGAAGGCGCCCCGGCGGCGTTGAGCACCGTGGCCAACTGGGCGCGGGAACGCACGTCCAGCTTCTGGTAGATCCGGGTCAACCGCGCCTCGACCGTCTTCACGCTCAAATACAGCCGGGCCGCCGCCTCCTGGTTGCTCGCGCCCTCACCGACCAGCCGGGCCAAGTGCATCTCCGACTCGGTCAGCCGGGAGAGGGCCGCGCCCGCACCCCCCGGCGCCGGCTCGGCGTACGAGGGGCTCTCCGCGGCCAGACCCAGCCAGGGCACCGCACCGGCCCGTTCGAACACGGCCGTCGCCCCGTGCAGCGCCTGCTGCGCGGCCGACCGCCGGCGCCGCCGGCGCTCCACCCGCGCCAGCGCGATCAGGCAGCGCCCCTGCTCCAGCACCAGCCCGTGCGCCGCGAACCGCTCGGCGGTCTCGGCGAGCAGCGCGACCGCCTCGTCGGTCTTCCCGCCCGCCGCCAGGCACAGCGCGTACACCCGGTCGCACCCCAGCAGCACCGTCGTACGGCCCAGACGTTCCGCGACCGGACCCACATCGGCGAGGAGCGCCTCCGCATCCTCCCGGGCGTCGTTCGCCAGCAGCGCCTCGGCCAGCTCCTCGTGCCAGCGCAGCATCGACGGGTCCACGGCGCACTGGGCGTTCTCCGCCTCCTGCACCCGGCGCAGCGTCTCCAGCGCACCGGCCACGTCTCCCGTCACCAGCTGGACCCGGCCGAGCGCGTACAGACTGCGCGAGAGGAAGACGTGGTCGCCCTCCTCCTCCGACGCCTGGACGCTGCGCCGGGCGTAGCCTGCGGCCCGCGCGAAGCTGCCGCCCGCCGTCTCGGCCAGCGCGAGGTGGTACCAGGCCGGCCCCGGTGACAGGCCCGCCTCCAGCGTCAGCGCGAGCGACCGTCCGGCGTGGGCGAGGGCCGCCGCGCACTGGCCGCGCCGCGCGTCGACCTGGGACAGCGTGTTCAGCAGCTCGATGGAGTCCTCGACGGGGCCGCGCCGCTCGACCAGCGGCAGCAGGGCGTTCAACTGGTCACGGGCCTCGGTGAGCCGGTCGTCGAACAGGGCGTGGCGGATGGTCAGTATCTGCGCGGCGTTGCGCACCCCGAGCGGGCGGTCGGCCATCTCCAGGGCGCGGGCCTCCGCGAGCGTCCGCTCGGCGTCCGGCGAGCCGAGCGCCCTGTCCATCCGGGCCTGCACCGTCAGCGCCTTGGCGGCCGTGTGCCGGTCGCCCACCGACGAGGCGAGCGCCGCCGACTCGACCGCGGCGGCCCGGGACCGTACCGGGTCGCCGTCCGCGAGGACGTGTTTCACCGCCAGCCGCAGCAGCACGGCCGCGCGCAGCGCCGGGTCGCCGTCGGAGTCCTCCATGGAGTGCACATACAGCTCATCGAGGTCGGTCAGCCCCTGCCCCGCCGTGTCCAGGACCGCGAGCCGGGCGCGGACCCGGTCGGCGGGCGCGGCGTCGCGGGCCAGCAGGTCGGCGGCGGCGCGCATGGCGAGGTCCGCGCGGGCCGCCCGGGCGGCCTCCCCGGCGGCGTCCACCAGCCGCGCGATCCGGCGGGCCCCGAGCCGGACGGGCGTCGACTCGGCGGCGAGCAGCGCCAGTTCCGCGGCGAGCGCGCTGTTGCCGCGGCGCCGGGCGGTGTCCGCGGCGTCGGCGACCTCGGCGGCCAGGTCCTCGTCGGGCACGTCCGTGGCCAGCGCCCGGTGCCGTACCGCCTCGACCGGGTCGTCCACCACGCGCGCGAGCGCCGCGTGCCCCTGGCTGCGCTCGGTCCAGCAGGTGTCGTGGACCAGCGTGGAGGGCAGCAGGCCGGCCGTGAACGCCACCGTCCCGTCCTCGGTCACCGAGATCAGCCCGGCCCGCTCGGCGGCGGCCAGCTCCGCCTCGGCGGTCGGGCGGCCCGCCCGGCGGATCAGGGCGGCCGTCGGGCGCAGCGCCAGGGCCGCGAGGAGCAGGGTGGCCCGGACGGCGGGGGAGGCCGGGGCGAGCATCCGGCGCGCCAGGTCCCGGGCCCGTCCCGACAGCGGCAGCGCCTCGGCGTGGTGCACCGGTGTGCTGGCGTCGGCGAGGGACCGGCCGACGGCGAGCGCGAGCCGTGGGTTCCCGCCGCTCGTGCGGTGGATGCGGCCGGCCATCCGGGACGGCAGCCGGTGCTGGACGAGGAGCTCGGCGATCTCGTCGGCCTGCAAGGGCGGCACGAGAAGCACGTCGGCCTCGGACGGCACCCACAGGGGGAGGGGCGCGGGGTCACCGGCGTACGGGGCCGGCGTCTCGACGGCGAGGACCCGCAGGGCGGGCGGGGCGAGGTGGAGGGCGAAGCGCAGCAGGTCCGCGCTCTCCTCGTCGGTGCGCTGGGCGTCGTCGACGACGAGGAGGACCGGGCCGCGCTCGGCGAGGGTGCGCAGGATACGGGCGATGCCCAGGCGCAGCGCGACCGGGTCCCAGCCGGACTCGGGGGCCGCGGACTCGCGGCACAGCACGGCGACGGCGGATCGTTGGGGGGCCGGCAGCCCGTCGAGCGCGGCGGCGGGCACGGAGGAGACGAGGGCCGCGGCGGCGGCCCCGGCCACGTCCCGGTCCGAGGGGTGCGGGGAGAGCCACAGCACGGTCTCACCCCGGCCGGCGGCCCGGTCGGCGGCGGCCTGGGCCACCTCGGTCTTGCCGATGCCCGCGGGGCCGGTGAGCAGGGCACGGCCCCGGCCCTGGAGGACCTGGTCGAGGCGCGTGAGGAGATCCTCCCGGCCGACGGGCGTGGAGGGGTACGGAACCGACCTCACATGCACCACCGCCCTTGCGACCGGCGTGTGCGACCCCCTGCCCGCGCACCCGCCTGGGAGCAGAGAATACGAAGTCGGCCACCGGAGTCCAGGTGTCGTGTCCGGCATGTGGACGGACGGACGCCGGACGCACCGCGGGGCGCGCCCGTGGCGAAGTGCCACGAACACGCCCCTGACCAGCGCAGACGCGGGTCACGCGAGAGGATCAGAAGGTGAGACCCCAGGAATCGATGTAGCCGGTGTCACCCGAGGCCACGTCCTGCACGCGCAGCTTCCAGACACCGTTGGCGGCCTCGGTGGAGGCGTCGACGGTGTACGTCGCGAGGACGTTGTCGGCCGAGTCGTTGCCGCTGGAGTTCTTCAGGCGGTACGCGGTGCCGTCCGGGGCGACCAGGTCGACGACCAGGTCGCCGCGCCAGGTGTGCTTGATGTCCACGTCGACCTTGAGGGCGGCGGGGGCGTTGCCGGTGCGGCCGGTGACGGAGACCGAGGACGTCACGGTGGCGTTGTCCACGATGGTCACGTCGGTGGCGTTGGTGAACGCCGCTCCGGTACCGGGGGTGGTGGTACCGGTCACGGCGTTCACGGTCTTGGTGGCGTCGGCGATGCCCGTACCGCAGCCACCGGTGCAGGTGCCGGGCAGCGGACGCGCGTTGGCCTTGATCGCGGACTCGATGTCGGCCGGGGCGAGGGTGCTCTTGGCGGCCTTCATCAGCGCGGCGAGGCCGGCGATGTGCGGCGCGGCCATCGACGTGCCCTGGTAGGGCTTGTAGTTCTCCGCCGCCTGCGTGGTCGTGCCGGAGTTCAGCGTGGAGAGGATGCCGTTCTCGGGCGTGGTGACGGTGCCCGGCGTGTCGGTGGCGCGGCGGGTCTCGCCGCCCGGAGCCGCGACGTCGACGATGGAGCCGAAGTTCGAGTAGTACGAGCGGTTGCCCTCACGGCTGGTGGACGCCACGGTGATGACGTTCGCGCAGTTGGCGGGGGTGAAGCCGGAGGCGTTGGCGTTGCTGTTGCCCGCGGCGACGACCACGGTGGTGCCGCGCGACACCGCGCCGTTGATGGCGGTCTGGTAGACGCTGGGGCAGGTGGAGCTGGCGCCGCCGAGGCTCAGGTTGATGACCTTGGCCGGGGTCGCGTTCGCCGGAACGCCCGGGACGGAGCCGCCGGAGGCCCAGGTGATAGCGTCGGCGATGTCCGAGGACGAACCGCCGCACTTGCCGAGCACGCGGACGTGCTGGACCTTCGCGCCGTACGCGATGCCCGCGATGCCCTTGGTGTTGTGCGTGGTCGCGCCGATGGTGCCCGCGACGTGCGTGCCGTGCCACGAGGAACTGCTCGCCTTGGAGCCGGTGCCGCACTCGCCGTCGGTGGCGTTCCAGTCGCCCTCGTCGTTGGGGTTGGCGTCGCGGCCGTTGCCATCGCGGGCGTCGGTGGAGGTGGAGATGAAGTCGTAGCCCGAGACGAGGTTCCCGCTCATGTCGGAGTGGTTCGTCTGGCCGGTGTCGATGACGGCGACGGTGACGCCGCTTCCGCTGGTCTTGTCCCAGGCGCCGGGCACGTTCATGCCGCCGGTGGCCTCGAAGAGGTCCCACTGCTTGGCGTACTCGGTGTCGTTGGGGGTGACCGCCATCGCGTAGGCGCGGATGTCGGGCTCCACGGACGCGACGGCCGGGTCGGCGCGGAAGGCGGCCATGACGTCCGTGACGTCCTGCTTGGTCGCCGTGTCACCGAGGTCGACGAGCGCGGCGCCCCCCGCGAGACGGCGCTCGAACGACAGGCTCTCGCCGGTCTTGCGGGCCTTCTCGGCCGCGTCGCCCCGGGCCGCGCTGTTCGACGTGGCCTCGGGGGAACGGGACTTGTAGGTGACGATGACCTTCTCGACGGGCGCGCTCGGCAGCGTGCCCGGGGCGGCCTGGGGAGCCGGGAGGGGGGTGGCCTCTGCGGCGAGCGCCACCGACGAGGTGGCGGCCACGCCGATGATCGTGGCGCTCGCGGCCACGACGGATATGAGTCTCCGCCTGGAACCGTTCAAGGTGTTCCCTTTCAGGGCGGCTCCGGCGACTCCCGGAGCAGCTGACGGTGCGGGGCGCGGCGGGCGGACGCGGGGACTGCGGACGCGACGTGGGGGTGAGGCTCCGCAGTCCCCTGGGCCGGGTTTGCCCATGCGCCGCCGCCGGCGCGACGGACCCCGCGGCGGGGGCCGTCACCGGTGGCGCTCGGAGTTACATGCACCTGACACTCGGGTCAGAGGTTGAGAACCGCCGGTGCGGCAGACAGTAGGGAAACGGGAGGTGAACCCGATACGGGGGAAACCCTTGTCCTCCCCGCGAGCCCTCCCCTGTCGCCCTCGCACCGCCGGCGCCGGGCGGTCTCCCCGCCCCGGGGAGCCGGGTGTCCGGCGCGGCGCGGACGCCCCCTCCGAGGTGCGGTCGGGACTGCGTGCCGGCATGACGGTGTGGGGCGTGAACACCGCGGCGGCGGTGGCCGGGGTGCGCCGTCACCTGTCCGGAGCCCGCACGAGGCGGCCCCGGACATCAGCGCCCTCGCGCCGGGCGCCATGCGCCGGAGCGGCGGCTCCGGCGACATGACCGACCGGCCGGGTGCGGGGCGTGCGTGGCGAGGTGGCGCCGGTCACCCCCGCACCCGGTAAGGGCTACCGCTCGCTCAGGTCGGGTGCCGTGGCGCCGAACCGGGCCATGTTCCCCTCGGCGCCCAGCCGCTGGAAACCGGCTTTCTCCAGGACGCGGACCGAAGCCGGATTCGAGAGTTCCACGGTGGCGCACACCGTGTGGACGCCCGGTGCGGTGAGGGCGAACCGCGTCAGGGCGCGGGTGGCCTCGGCGGCGTAGCCGCGGCCCCGCCGGCCGGCGACGACGCCGTACCCGATTTCGAGCTGGCCGTCGGTGGGCGGCCAGAACAGGCCGATCGAGCCGACCACCAGGCCGCTGTCGCGCTCGACGATCAGACGGTGGCCGAAGACACCGGACCATCCGGGGTGCTCGGTGAAGAGCCCGGCGATGACCTGGTCGCCCTCGGCGGGGAAGTCCTCGGCCCAGTACGAGAGCCGCGTCCCGCCGAGGACGGCGTCGACGTCCCCGGCGGTCCACGACCGCAGGACGAGACGGTCGGTGGGCAGGTCGTCGGCGCCGGCCGGGAAAGCGTCCCGGGAAGAGAGAGAAGACACGTGACACTCCTGGTCGTGTGAGGCGACCCGGACCGCGCTTCAGCCGTGCGTGGTCCGGATGAGGGCATGCTGAACACCGCCGACGGCAGCCATATTCATCAACCCCCTGTGTCCCGCTGTCTTCACGCGCCTTTCGCGCCGGGCGCACGCTATCCACGCGCGCGTCGCCGGGGCAACCCGTTTGTTCCCGGCCGCTTCGCCGGCTCCGGGCGTCGAGCAGATGGTGTGCGGTCGCGAGGGCGGGGGAGGCTTCGCGGTTCCCCGGGGCGTGTCGGCCGTTGGCGTAGCCGAGGAAGGCGCTGCGCCAGGGCTCGTTGAGGGTGATCCACCGCGGGACACGATCGGCGAGTGCGTCGGCCACCACGGATGCGTGCGACGCGAAGCGCGGCGCGGTGTCGCGGTCCCGCCGGCCCCTGGTCCTCCAGGGCATGGGGGAGGCCCCAGTGGTAAAGGGTCAGCGCGGTTCGACGCCCGCGTCCAGCAGCGGCGTGCCGAGCGGGCGAGCCGCTGGACCGTGCGGTCTCAGAGCCGGGATTCGAGCCCGGGCCCCGGCCACGCCGGCGCGATGCCGGTGAGCTGGCAGACCATCAGGTAGAGCGGGATGGGCGGCGTGTACGGGGAGGTGGTGTCCGGCCGGTGGATCAGCCGGGGCCGCCGGTCCGGCACGTACGCGCCCGTGGCGTAGCACGCGGGCAGCGGCCAGCGCAGATCCGCGTCCGACCCGGCCGGCACGATCCACCACCACCAGTCGGAGTCGGCGAAGACGCAGCCCGTGGCGGGCAGCCGGGACAGCAGCCGGAACCCGTGCCGCGCCGGCACTCCGACCGCGTCGCAGCCCAGCGTGGTCGGCAGGGACGGCGGCAGCGTCAGCCGCACCTCGCCGGGTGTGCCGCCGCGGTGTTCACGACGGCCGCGTCCCGAGGCCAGCAGCGTGGCCATCGTCCTCAGCATGGACCCGCCACGCCGTGGGCCAGTTCCGCCCAGACGACCCGCCCGGCGCCGTGCCGGGCGTCATGCGCTCCCCAGGCGCTGCACATCGCGTCCACGAGAAGCAGTCCCCGCCCCCGCTCCTCGGCGTCGACGTGGCGCAGGCGCGGCTCGGCGGCCGGACACCCCTCGTCCAGCACCGCTATGCGCAACTGCTCGCCGCAGTCGCGCAGTTCGCATACGACCCGGCCGCTCGCCGTGTGCACCACGGCGTTGGTGAAGAGCTCCGAGACGACGAGAGCCGCCGCGTCGCGCACGGGCTCCTCGACGCTCCACCGTACGAGCCGGTCCTCGATGAGCCGTCTCGCCCTGGCCACCGACTCGGCCCGCGCGGGCAGTTCGAAGGCGAAACGACGAACGTCGTCGGTCTGCGGTCGCGGGGCCTTGAGCTGGGGGGTGAGCGCACTACCAGGGACCACGACCGATTTCCTCACGTGGGGCAGCAGTGCCGCACCTCGGCTCTCCCGGGGGCAGAGCGCGGCAGCTGCGTGAACTGGTTCACCGCAATACTTTCCTCCCGACACCCGCACTTGGCAAGGGGCACTCTGAAAATTGCAGAGTGCAGTGTTCTCTTTGGCCTTCACATGGCACACTCGTCGAAACAGAGCGTGGGAGGTCTGAAGTGAGCGAGCCGCGGTCCGCCCCCACGGTCGGACAGGTCGTCCTCGGCAAGCGTCTGCAGGACCTGCGGGAACGAGCGGGCCTGAAGCGGGAGGAGGCGGCCAAGGTGCTCCGCGTGGCCCCGGCCACGATCCGGAGGATGGAGACCGCGGAGGTCTCCCTGAAAATCCCCTATGTGCAACTGCTGTTGCGCGAGTACGGAGTCCCCGCCGACGAGGCCGACAGCTTCGTACGACTGGCCGAGGAGGCCAACCGGCCCGGCTGGTGGCAGCGCTTCCACGACGTGCTGCCCGCCTGGTTCAGCATGTACGTCAGCCTGGAGGGCGCGGCAAGCCTCATCCGCGCCTACGAACCGCAGTTCGTCCCCGGCCTCCTCCAGACCGAGGACTACGCCCGGGCCATCCTGCGCGGCGGTGCCGTGGGCCAGGTCAGACCCGAGGACATCGAACGCCATGTGGCCCTGCGCATGGCCCGGCAGCCCCTGCTCACCCGTCAGGACGCGCCGAAATTCTGGGTGATCATGGACGAGACGGTGCTGCGCCGGCCCGTCGGCGGCAGCCCCGCGATCATGCGGGCCCAGATCGACCGGCTGCTGGACGCCACCACCCTGCCGAACGTCACCCTCCAGATCGCCGAGTTCGCGACGGGCCACCACCCCGGCACGTACGGACCGTTCGTCCTCTTCCGGTTCGCCATGCCCGAACTCCCGGACATGGTCTACAGCGAGTACCTGACCGGCGCCGTCTACCTCGACTCGCGCCCCGAGGTGGCCTCGCACCTCGAAGTCATGGACCGCATGGCGGCGCAGGCCGCCTCCGCACAACGTACGAAGGACATCCTCCGGGATCTCCGCAAGGAGCTGTGAATGGATCGCGTATACAACGGCATGCCCGCCGCCGAGCTCGGGGTCGAGGGGTGGCACAAGCCGTGGAGCGGCGGAAACGGCGGCAACTGCGTCGAGGCCATGAAGCTGGCCGACGGCAGGGTCGCGGTACGTCAGTCAGCGGACCCGGACGGCCCCGCGCTGATCTACACCCACGGCGAGATCGCGGCGTTCATCCAGGGGGCGAAGTCGGGTCAGGCCGACTTCCTCCTCACCTGATCCGTACTCCCTGATCAGTACCTTCTCGAAAACAGCCCACCAGCCGACCACTGGAGCGCCTCATGACCGGGCAAGAACCCGTAGCCGAACGTCCCGCCGTACGGATCGACACCAGCAAGCCGCACCCTGCGCGCATGTACGACTGGTTCCTGGGCGGCAAGGACAACTACCCGGTCGACGAGGAGATGGCCAGGCAGCTCCTCACCATCGACGCGCGCGGACGCGACATGGCGCGGGTCAACCGCGCCTTCATGCACCGGGCCACCCGCTGGCTCGGCGCCCGGGGAGTCCGTCAGTACCTGGACATCGGCACCGGCATCCCGACCGAGCCGAACCTGCACCAGATCGCGCAGGAGGTCGCCCCCGAGTCGCGGATCGTCTACTGCGACAACGACCCCATCGTCCTCGCACACGCCGAGGCGCTGCTGCGCTCCACCCCCGAGGGCGCCACCGAGTACATCCAGGCCGACGCCCGCGAGCCCGAGGTCATCCTCGAACGGGCCGGCAAGGTCCTCGACTTCACCAGGCCCGTCGCCCTGTCCATGCTGGCCCTGCTGCACTTCGTGGACGACGAGGACGGCGCGTACGACCTGCTGCACCGGCTCGTCGAGCGGCTGCCGTCCGGCAGCTACCTCGTCCTCTCCCACGTCACCGGCGACTTCGACCCGGAGGGCGCCGCGAAGGCGCGCGCCATGTACCAGGGACGCGGCCTCACGCTCCGGCCCCGCTCCCGCGAGGAGTTCGCCCGCTTCTTCGACGGCCTGGAGCTCGCCGAGCCCGGGGTCTCCCTCACGGCGGAGTGGAACCCGGAGCTCGGCGAGGCGATCGAGGTGAGCGGCGACGGCCCGATCCCGGGCTACGCCGGCGTGGCCCGCAAGCCGTAGCCGCGCGGCCCGGAGGCCCTAGCGGTCCGCCGGGGGCACCAGCGTGACGAGGAACCTCTTCGCCGCGCCGGTGTTCCCGGCGGCGTCGATCGTCCGGTACTCCACGGTGTGGGTGCCGTACTCCGGTGTCGCGTCGTCCCACGGCACCACGCGCGCGTGGCCCAGCTTTCCGTACACCAGGCCGTCGATCTCCGTGCCGCTCGGCGTGAACCGGAACGGCGCGTCCGCGTCCGTCGGCCAGCCGTAGTACGTGTACCAGCCGTCACCGTCCACCCGGAACTGGGCGACCACGTACCCGTCCTGGTCGTCCCGCGCGGTGAGCCTCATCGTGAACGCGCCGTCGTGGACGTACTCGACGGGACGGCCCGGCCGGTGCACCGTGCGCAGCGGCTTCGACAACTCGTACGAGGCCGAGGCCGGCGTCGCGTCGACCGTCCACCGCAGCTCGCTCCCCGCCCCGGACGCGCCCGCGATCCGGGCGGTCAGCGTGTGCGTGCCGGAGCTCAGCCGCAGCGCCGACAGATCCAGGTCCCGGTCGTTGCCCGGGTTCGCCACGGGGCGGCCGTCCAGCCACCACCGGACGGCGAGCGTCCGGTCGGCCGGGTGCGTGGTGTCCGCGTACACCACCGACCAGGCGCCCACGGGCGCGTCGGTCGCCGTGTGCCCGGTGAAGCGGGCCGCCACGGGCTCCGGCCGCGTGACCACCGACGTGTCGACCGTCCAGGTGACGGTACGGGTCAGGGCGGCCGAGCCGCGCACCGCCGGGTCCCGTACGAACGGCGTCGGATCGGTCACCGTCGCCGTCAGCGTGTGTCTGCCGGGCGCCAGGGGCAGCCGCCGCAGATCGACCGTACGGGCGCCGTCCGCCGACCGCACCGGACGGCCGTCCAGGCGCCATGTCACGGCCAGTTCACCCCCGAGCGGATGGAGGGTGTCCACCCACACCGTCCGGTCGGCACCGATCGGCGCCGTGTGGGGCGTGTGCCCCTGCACCAGGTTCACCTTCGACGCGATGGCCTGGACCATGACCTCGCGCCCCACTTGGTCGAAGGCGTACCCGAGCGTCTTCATGAGGGAGTGCTTGCTGGGCCGCCACACGCCCTTGGTGCTGTACAGCCCGCCCTCGTGCCGTCCGATGACGCCGCCCGACTCGCTCCTCTCACCCAGCCACCGCCACCACTTGGCCCGCCGGTCGCGCATCTGGCGCTCGGTGAGCACGGTGTGGTGCGCGGACGACGGCTCGCCGCCCTCGTACGTGCCGCCGGGGACACCCCGCCCGTAGTAGTCGTACTCGTCCTGCAACCTGCCCAGCGAGTGGCCGATCTCGTGCGGGGTGATGAGCGAGGACAAGGCGTTCCCACCGGACGCGGTGGCGTACGTGCCGCCCGCACCGCCGTAGGTGTCGCTGTGGGCGAGGGCGACGATCTGCCGGTTGGCGGGCGTCGAGCCGGGGACCAGGTCGGCGAGCGCGTTCGCCGCGCCGCTGTCGACGGTGAGCAGCCGCTGCACGCTGCCCGCGTCACAGCCGCCCCAGAAGCCCATGCCGAGCGGGGTGTCGCGGCGCGGCGCGTCCAGGCCCGGGTCGCAGTCCACGCCCGACTCGGGCGACGCGACTTCCACCGCCCACACGTTGATGTACGAGCGGTACGACGCGAACGGCTCGATGCTCCACAGCACGTTGAGGTGCTTGTCGACATCGGCCCGGAACGCGGGCAGTTCCCCGGCGGTGTAGCCGTCGCCCAGCAGGACGAGGTTGAACCGCTTGTCGGCGGGGCCGGTGGTCTGGAGGGGGACGACCGTGGCGGCTTCGGTGACCGAGAGGCGTTCCCCGGCGGTGGCCGGTCCGGCGCCCACCGGGGTGGTGGCGAAGAGGCACGCCGCGCCGATCAGCGCGGCGGCTCTTCGCAGGCGTGTGCCAGGAGAGTGCGTGCCATGAGCAACCATGGAGCCGGAGCGTACGGTGCGCCCAAGGTGCCGTAAAGACAGCCCCGTTGGCCCCGTTGCCTAGGATTTCGCCAAATACGCCAGCCCCGGATGCGCGTCCACGTACGCGTCGAGCAGACGCCGCGCCACCGTGACCGAGTCGACCAGGGGGTGCAGGGCGAACGCCCGTACCGCCGCCGCCCGCGACCCGCCCTCCGCCGCCGTCATCACCTCGCGCTCGACCGCCTTGACCGCCGTCACGAGACCGGCCGCGTGATACGGCAGCGGCGCCACCACCACCGGATGGGCGCCGTTCGCGTCGACGCGGCAGGGCACCTCGATCACCGCGTCCGCGTCCAGCACCGACAGCGTCGTACGGTTGCGGACGTTCAGGATCAGGGTCGCGCGCTCGTCCCGCGCGATGGCGCGCATCAGCGCCAGGGCCACCTTCTCGTAACCGCCCGACTCCAGGTCCTCCTCGGCGCGTTCGCCCACGCCCGCCGCCGCCCGGTTGGCCGCCATGTACGTCGCCTCCCGGTCGGCGAGGGTGGCCCGCCAGCTCCCCAGGGAGGGGGAGCCGTAGAACCCGGCCTGCTGTTCGCGCAGGTACGCGCCCCGGGTCCGCTCCGCCTTCCGGTACGCCTGTACCGCCTCCCGGTTGAAGTAGTAATAGTGCAGGTACTCGTTCGGGATGGCGCCCAGGGACCGCAGCCACTCCGCACCGAAGAGCTTGCCCTCCTCGAAGGAGCCCAGCGCCTCCGGGTCCGCGAGCAGACGCGGCAGCACATCCTGCCCGGCCACCCGCACGCCGCGCAGCCACCCCAGGTGGTTGAGCCCCACGTAGTCGAACCACGCCTCGTCCGGGTCGGCGCCCAGCAGTCGCGCCACGCGCCGGCCGAGGCCCACGGGGGAGTCACAGATGCCGATCACCCGGTCGCCCAGGACCCGGGACATGGCCTCGGTGACCAGGCCCGCCGGGTTGGTGAAGTTGATGACCCACGCGTCCGACGCCACCTCGGCGACGCGGCGGGCGATCGCGTCCGCGACCGGCACGGTCCGCAGCCCGTACGCGATGCCGCCCGCGCCCACCGTCTCCTGCCCCAGCACGCCCTCCGCGAGCGCCACCCGCTCGTCGGCCGCCCGGCCCGCGAGGCCGCCGACGCGAATGGCCGAGAACACGAAGTCGGCACCGCGCAGCGCCTCGTCGAGGTCCGTGGTGGCCGTCACCACGGGTGCGTCCGGCACCCCGGCGGCCTGCTCGCCCAGCACCCGGGTGATCGCCCCGAGCCGGTCCGCGTCCACGTCGTACAGGGCCACCCGGGTGATCCGGCCCTCCGCGCGGTCCCCGAGCAGCGCCCGGTACACCAGCGGCACCCGGAAGCCGCCTCCGCCCAGAATCGTCAGCTTCATGCCTGTCACGCTACGTGCGACCGGGGAGTGTCCTCTCGCCGGCCTTCCGGACCGGCGTGACGCTTGAACCCCCGATGCGAGACGATACGTATCGTCTCGATGGGGAGGGTGCTCTGCGGCCGCCCCGACAGGGTGCTCAGCGCCACCCCGGTCGGCACCGGCGCGCTCAGTGAGGCGCCCTTGGTCCACGCGGATGGCACCCGCACCGGCGTGCGGGACCTGCCGGGCGCCGCCCCGGGGATCCCCGCGGAGTGGGCCCGGCCGGTCGAGGACCGCGGACTCGGGGCGGAACTCGACCGGAGGGTCCGGCACCGGTCCTTGCTGAACGGCGACACCATCCCGTTCGACCCGCGATACCCCCGGGAACTGGAACGCCGCGTCATCGCTCACGCGGGGCGGTACGACACCTCGGGCGCGCACGCCCGGGCCGAGCGGACGGGCAGGGAGCGGACGGGCGCCCTCGCGGGCACCGAAGTCCCCGTGCTCGTGATCGCGGCCCCCGCCGCACCCGCACCATCCGGCTCAGGTGGTGGGAGGAGGCTCGGCGCTCGTGGAGATCCCGGGCATGGGGCACGCCTGCCCCGCGAGGTGCTCACCCCGCTCGCCGAAGCGATCCTCGTCCACACCGCCGCGTCTCAGCCCAGGTCGAGCGCGTTGCGCAGACCCAGCCGGTAACGGGTGCGGTCGTGCCGCTTCAGCGCCTCGATCTCCGGAGCCCGGAACAGGGGCTTCACGGCGCACCGCGCCGCGTCCGAACCGGTGCGATCGAGCAGGGCGTTGACGGCCTGCCGGGCGGAGGCGTTGGCGCCCTCCATCGTCGCGAGGTCGATGTCGACGGCCACGTAATCGCCCGCCAGGAAGAAGTTCGGGATCGCGGTGGCGGCCGACGGGCGATGGTGGAAGGTGCCGACCGGGTGGATCAGCAGCTCGTCCTCGTTCGTGGGATGAGGGGTGCCCAGGCCGTCCACCCCCGGGTCCAGGTACCACGAGTGCAGGGAGCCGTCCTTGAGGGCGGAGTGCCCCGTGTCGTTGAGCGCCGCCTTGAGCTGGGCCCACACCTCGCGGGCCACCTGCTCACGCGTGCACTGCTTCGCGGTCTTCCCGTACAGGATCCCGGGCCTGTCCCACTCCGAGATGTCCACGGACAGGCAGTCCACGGCGACCCCGTCACCGTAGTCGGCGGGGAAGTCCCGGTCGGGCCAGTGCCGGGCCTGGGCGATCGCGGTCAGCGACCAGGGGGAGTCGATGCAGTTGACGTGGCCCTGGACCAGCGGCGGGCGCTCGGTCAGATAGAACTGAATGCCGGTCATCCAGTCCGTCCGGAGCCGGTCGCACCGCGCGAGCTGAGGGTCCGCCGCACGCAGCGCCGCGCCCCAGGTGCGCCGGGCGTGCTCGACCGGGAGCGCGCAGATGTAGTGGTCCGCGGTGACGCGTTCGCGTACGCCGGCTGGGTCCTCGACCACGGCGCCGGTGACACCGCCGTCCGCGTACTCCACCTCGCGCAGGGTCCAGCCGATCCGGAATTCGACGCCCAGGGACCGCAGGTG
Source organism: Streptomyces sp. NPDC006368 (assembly GCF_040612535.1). Lineage (NCBI taxonomy): Bacteria > Bacillati > Actinomycetota > Actinomycetes > Kitasatosporales > Streptomycetaceae > Streptomyces > Streptomyces sp. NPDC006368. Next base: position 50,891 of record NZ_JBEXQK010000006.1, on the reverse strand, counting down.
CGCCTCCCACGGGTCGATCCACGCCTCGTTGGTGGGCGCGTTCAGAACGCGGTCCGGCGGGCCGTCCGCGCCACGGCCGAGGGCGTTGAAGACGAACGCCTCACCGAGCGTGCCGACCGTGCGGGTGCTCGCCTCCTCGGCCTTCGTCGCCACGATGTTGCGGGTGATCCCGATCGCGAGGATCCGCCGGTACGTCTCCGACATCTGCTCGGCGCGCACGAAGTCCCACCAGGGCGTGTGCTCCCACACCTGGTCGCGGCGCTCGTCGCAGCTGGTGAGGAAGACCAGCGCGCGGTTGACGAAGTACGCCGTCTCGTGGGGCGGGAGCCCGGAGGCGGTCTCGACGAGCGAGGTCAGGGCACGGCGGATCTCGTCGAGCGTGAGCCGGGCGGGCTGGTGCCCGGGCCACGGGATGGGCATTCGCAGGTCCTCGCGGCCGGTCCGGGCGAACATCATCTCGCGGGGGGCGACGAGGTTGTCGAAGACGCCGTTGGCGTTGCCGGGGTACGGGATGCGCCGCATCGTGTCCGGCAGGTTGTGGTAGATGCCCGGGATGAACCGGAAGCCGTGCTCGGCGGGCAGCGGTCTGCGCCCGCCCTTCGCGCTTCCGGGTACGTCGAAGCTGCGGGCTTTGCCGCCGAGCGCGCGCCGCTCGTACACGGTCACCCGGAAGCCGCGCTCGGCGAGCTCGTGGGCGGCGGTGAGTCCGGCGACGCCGCCACCGAGGACGGCGACGGAGGTGCCGGACCGCCCCTCGCCGGTGCCGCCCGTGCCGGCGCTTGCCGCGGTGGCGGGCGCGGCCGGCAGGGCGCCCGCCCCGACGGCCCCGGTCACGGCGGCGGCCCCCGCCACGAAGGTGCGTCGCGTCGTACCCGTACGGTGCATGCCCACCCCTTACCCCCGGTAACGGTCACGTCGGTCGCAGGAGCATAGGGCCGCACCGTCCGCCCCCGGAACCGCCCCCGCACGCCCCGCCGCACAATGGCCGGTTTCCGCCCCGCACGTCCCGCTGCCCTGCTCGCCCCGCCGCCCCCGCCGGTCACGCCCCCGGTCACGCCCGCCCGGGTGGGGAAGGGGGTGCCAGCCAGGCGGCGACCGCCTCGGCGATCGGCTGGCCCGTCTCCACCTCCACGAAGCCGAACTGCCCGCCCTGGTTGCACTCCAGGAACCACCACACCCCCTCGGCGTCCTCGGCGAAGTCGAACGCGGCGTACGCCAGACCGGCCAGGTCGGTGTAGTCGCGGACGCCCCGGGCGATCCGCTCCGGCACCTCGGCCGGCTCCCAGAGGCGCCCCGTCTCGCCGTAGCGGCCGTCGACCTGCCCGGGGGCCGACAGCTTCCGCGCCGCGAACAGCCGGCCGCCGACGCAGGTGAGGCGGATGTCGGCGCGCTTGGGGACGTACTGCTGCAGCAGGGTCGGGCCGGCCGCCACCCCGGTGAAGTCCGTGCCGGGATCGAGCAGCGTCGTGGGCAGCGCGACCGGCGGCTCGGCGCGGGGCGGCCCGGAGAGTGACTTGACGACCACCTGGCCGTACTGCGCCGCGAACTCCTCGGCCACCCGGGGGAAGGTCGTGATGACGGTGGGCGGCACGGCGAACCCGCTGTGGTGCGCGAAGCGCAGTTGCCACGGCTTGTGGCGCGCCCGCGCCGCCGGCTGGGGGTGGTTCATCCAGCGCGCGGTGGTCGAGTACAGCATCCCGTACAGCGCCTGCCCGGTCTCGGCGCTCAGCCACGCCGACGGCTCGGGCGCGTGCGCGGCGGGCTCGCCGGGTCTGCGCATCCATATGGAGCTCAGGGCACGGGAACTCACCATGCGCCCCTGCGTGGACAGGAAGCAGTGGAAATCCCCCTTGACGTACTCGGCCGACATGTCCGCTTCACCGGGCAGGTCGGCCGGATCGAGACGCACGAGCGGAACACCGCGCTCATGCAGCTTGCCCACCACCATGTCCGCCGTGATGTCCTGCGGGCTGGTCAGGATCAGTACGGTCATCGGTGCGCCGGCCGGTCAGTCGTCGAAGTGCGTCTGGGAACCGGCCTTGGACGTGGTGGTGCCGGCGGCCAGGAGGACCGCGACATCGGCGATGGCCGGGCGCCCGTCGGGCAGCACGTTCAACTGGAGGGCCGGGTCGTAGGCGTACAGCTCCGCGACGTCGTCCGAAGCCTCCTGCGGGCGCGCGTAGGTCTGCACGAACGGGTGCATGGATTCCCCCTCAACACTTCGTCAACAACAGCGGTCATGTGACAGTACGCAGCCAACGCGTAGGGATCTCACTGCTCGGTGTTGCGACGGGGGCGTGTATGGATCCCCCTACCGATAACTGCCCAACCCGAGCGGCCGGTTCCCGGGAGACGGTCCCTTCCTTCACGCCGCCGCGCCCTCCTTCATACCGCCCGCGCCCGGCCGGGTGGTCGGCCGACCCTCGCTTCGCGGCAGAATGGGGCGCATGTCACGCCGTACCGCCCGCACCTCCCGCCGCGCCCCCCGCCCCGAGCCGGCACCCGCCGTCCGCGCCGACACGCCCTGCCCCTGCGGGCTGGACGCCGTGTACGCCGCCTGCTGCGGGCGGTTCCACGCGGGCCGGGCCCTCGCGCCGACCGCCGAGCTGCTGATGCGCTCCCGCTACAGCGCCTTCGTCGTCCGCGACGAGCCGTATCTGCTGCGCACCTGGGCGGCGCGCACCCGGCCCCGGAGCGTGGACTTCGACCCGGGCACGCGCTGGACCGGGCTGGAGGTGCGGGAGACCACCGACGGGACCCTCTTCCACACGACCGGCACCGTCACCTTCGTCGCCCGCTGCACCCACGGCGGCGAGCCGGGCGCGCTCCACGAGCGCAGCCGGTTCGAGAAGGAGGACGGCGCCTGGGTCTACGTGGACGGGACCTTCACCGAGTGACGATCAGCCCGGGGTTGTAGGCGCCGAGCAGCTTGTTCGCCCTGGCCAGCGTCGCCAGCGCGTGCTCGCGGTCCGCCTGGTCCTCCTGGCACATGGGGAAGCGGAAGCGGTGCACCTCGCGCGCCGCGCACTCGGCGTCGACCTCTGCCTGCAGGATGCCGATCGGCATGCACGACCCGATCAGGGCGGCGACGCGATCGGGGATCGGGACGGGGACGAGGGGCGACGCGGTCACATGAGGTCCTTTACTGCTACTGCTGGGCTGCTTGTGGCAGCCGTCCGGTGCTGTGCTCCCTCCATGAGTAAACAGGACGCGGATCCCGGTTTCCCCGCGGGTTTGTATCTGTGCTGCAACCGTTTTCGCCCCGGAGGCCGCGACGGCCGCGCGATCCCATGATCCGGAACGGCCGGTGCCCGTGGCGCCACGGGGCGTACCGGACCATGCGCCCCATGACCGTCTTTCGCGGTTGAGGGGGAGGCGTCGACGACCGGCATCCCCGGCCGGCCGTAGAACCGGTGATACAGATCGATGACCCGCCTTTCCTACGAACGGCGGACACGCTCATCGGCAGTCGCGCGGCCATCGGCCGGCTCCGGCGTACAGCGCCTCGATGTCCCCGGCCGTGAGGCGACGGCGACGGCAGGCCGCAGGCGGGTCAGCGGGGCTCGCCGTGGGCGCCCCGGACCCGGCGCAGACCCCGCAGGCCGCGCGTGTCACGCAGGTGCAGCGCCCGCAGGACGGCCTCCATCGCGAACCTGGCCTCCGGGTCGGTGAGCCGGCCGCCGAACCGGGCCTCCAGGTTCCGCATCCGGTAACGCACCGTCTGCGGGTGCACATCGAGCAGTTCCCCCATGTGGGCGGCCGTGCCACGGGTGTCCAGCCAGATGCGCAAGGTGTCGATGAGCCGCGACCTGCGGGTCGGGGTGAGGCCCGCGAGCGGCGCGAGCTCGCGCTCGGCGAGCTGGTCGACGAGCGCCGGGTCGGCGAGCAGCCAGAGGGTGACCAGATGGTCGGCGCAGAAGGTCAGCGGGCGGTCCTCGATGACGTCCGCCTCGATGAGGTCGAGGACGCGCCGCGCCCAGCGCAGGGAGTCGGCGGCGGAGGAGGCCGGGACGGTGAGACCGACCGCGGCGCGGGTGGTGGGGAGGGCGGCCCTCAGCATCCGCGCGCGCTTCTCGTCCACCGCTCCGGGGACCAGCAGATGGGGGTGCGGATCGCCCGGGTCGTACAGGAGGTCACCGTCCGCCTCGGAGGCGGACAGCTCCGCGGGGGAGCGCAGCGCGACGAGGGTGACCTGCTCGGGCAGGGGCCAGCCCGTCTGTTCGCACAGCTCCGCGATGGCGGTACGCGGCACGGGGGGCCCCGAGAGGATCAGGTGCAGCAGCCGTCTGCGTAACATCGCCGACTGCCCGTCCGCCTGAGCCCGCACCTCCAAGTACCCCTGGCGGGACAGGGCTTCGAGCTCGTCGACGTACGCGAAGAGCGCGTCGGCGAAGCTCAGCATCAGGGACGGGGAGAAGTTGTAGCGGCGGCCCACCTTCTTGGCACGCCTCAGCGCCACCCGCGCGCCCAGGCGGTACGCGCCCTGGAGGTATTCCAGGCTGCGCCCTTCGTACGCCTCGAACCTGCCGAACCGGCGGCACACCTCGTCGCGCAGCGTCGTGGGCGCGGAGGGTGAGGCTACCCGCTCCGCGAAGGTGGCGATGTTCTGCTCGACGCCGTGCCGCACGGCCGGGCCGTACGGGCCGTTGAGCAGCCGCGCGTACTCCGGGTAGGCCCGGGTGACCTCGATGCCGATCTCCTGGATGAGGCTGGGCAGTTCGGGCCGGATGATGGCGGCGAACTCCGCGGGGAGCGGCCCCAGCGGCTCGCCGGCGTCGGACGGCTGGGTGGTTCTGGGCATGCGGGTGTCCCCTCCTTCTCCGGGCGTCCCGGTGGGGGGTGCGGTTGGGCGCGCATGGGGGGAAGCGCTTCCACGGACGGACAGAGTCGAGCACTTCGTGGGTGCCGAACATAGACCAGGATCCGTTGAACGCGCATCAGTTCGGACGGCCGCCGCACGCGTCCCGCCGATATCTGGCCGAAGCGCGACCATGGCCCCGTCGCGGCGGTGACCGAGAGAGGGGCGAAGGGGCGCGCATGCTCACTTCCGGATAAGAAACCCCGGCGATCTGTTGCGGAGGAGACAAGAAAATACCCGCCGGTAAGCATGCCGGGGAAAACTTACGGGCGAGTATTGCGTGCCCGGTTACTCGCTCGTAGCGTCAATCGCGCAAGGTGCTCGACCTGGTGGCCGTCAGAGATAGGCCCCGCGTTCCGTGAAATGAGCCGCTACCGCTTTCCGTTCCGCGTACGAGCCGCTCGCGCGGGTCGGGAAGCGGTCATCAGGTACGCCCGAATCCCCCAGGAGGGAACAGCCCGTGCGACGAATTACCAGAGCCGCCGCAATTACCGCCACCGCGTTTCTGACCGCTGCCGGAGTGACCGCCACCACCGCCTCGGCCGCTCCGGCCGGTGCGCTGGCCTCGTTCACCGTCAGCAACCCGGCCGCCGACGACGCCTTCACCGCCGCGAACGTCACCGGTGTCAACGCCGTCCTCACCAACGTCACCACCGGCGCGACCATCACCTGTTCCGTGTACGGTGCGGCGGGCACGGCGGTGGACGGTGTCTACGCCACCGGCGCCGGACTGGCCACCATCAACACGGCCACGTTCGGCACCTCCGCCACCAAGTGCAACGGCCCGCTGGGGTCGAAGTGGGTGTCGTCGTCGGTCCAGCCCATGAAGCTCAACGGCGTCACCTACAGCGCCGGCGTCACCAAGGGCACGCTCACCGGCATCAAGGTGAACCTCACCGGCACCAGCCTGCTGGGCACCTGCACGGCCACGATCGAGGGCACCGCAAACACCGGCAGCTACACCAACGGCTCCGGTGTCCTGGAGATCGTGCCGGACGCGACCCCCGCGCTCACCGTGACCAGCGCGGCCGGTGCGTGCGCCGGTCTGATCAGTACCGGGAACAAGGCCAAGTTCGGCGCCAAGTACAAGGTGTCGCCGGTCATCACGGTCACCAGCCCGTAGGCGTTCCACGGGCGTGCCCGCGACGGGTCGTGCGGCCGGGGCCACCGGCCGCACGATCACGCGCGGGCCCGCCCACCACGTCTCGGACGGCAGCGGACGATGTGGGGTGGACCGATGGGACCGATGGGACCGACCGGGTCGGCGGGCCCGATGGGCTCGGTGGGAAACAGCAGTACGGGCGGCAGGCGTGTACGGCGGAGGGTGCCGGCGCGAGCGGCCTCCGTGGGTGCCGCCGTCCTGGTCGCGGGGCTCGTCCCCGGCACGGGCGTCGCGGTGGACGACGGGGCCCGGCCGGTGGAGGCGTCGTTCGCGTACCGGTGCGACCTGCCGGGCGGCCCGCAGCGGGCCGACGTACGGGTCGCGGCCGTGTTTCCCCGGCAGGTCGCGGTGGGACGGCCGGTACGCCCCGCGGACGTGCGGGTCGCGGTACACCTGCCGGCGCGGGCCGTTGCCGAACTGACAGGTCCGGGGGCCGCGAGCACGAGCGGAGCCGTAGGCATGACCGGGCGGGTGACGCAGGGCGACGACACCGCCGAACTGCCCTGGTCCCAGTTGACCGCCGCCGACAGCGCCATCCCGCCCTCGGGCGCGCACACGGTCGAGGCGACCGGCGCGGTGCCGACCGTGACCGCGTCCGCCAGCGGTGTCCTCACCTTCTCGGCCGGGCCCGTCACCCTGGACCTGCTCCTGCGCAAGGCCGACAACACGCCCACCACACCCCCCGGGCTCTCCGTCGGATGCGCGCCCGAGGCGAACCAGGACATGACCATCGCGCGGGTCACCGTCCGGCCCGTCCCCGGTACGGGCGGTCACCCCTCGCCCCCGGCGGTGGACGACCCCTCGGGCGGCACGGACGACGGCAGCGGCGATGGACCGGGCGACGGGGCGGGAGACGGTTCGGGCCACGGCCCCGGCGACGGCGGCGCGCGGCCGGGGCCCGACACGACACCACCGGACCGGGCCGGGAAGGAGCCGGGCCGCACGGCGGGGCGGGCCGACGAATGCGTCGAGAATCCGCCCACACCCCAGGAACCCGTGGCCAGCCACGGATATCTCGCCGGCTACGCCAATGTACGGAAACTCGGCTCCGCCATGTTCGTCAAGGATCCCGGTTTCATGAAGGTGAACATGGCCAAGGCGACCCAGATCTATCAATGCCCCCGGGACGACGGGCTCATTTTCACCATGTACAGCGACGCCACTTTCGACCACAAGGGGAAGCCGCAGTTGCCACCCGCGCGATCGACCTTCCTCACCTTCGGGTTCATGCCGACGACGGCCACCGTGGAACTCACCCTGGACGCCCCCTTGGAGATCGCCACGGGCAGCTACTTCTCACCGGAGGGCCAGTTCTCCGAGGTGACGAAGGCGACCGGAAAGCTATGGGTCCGGCTCTACGACGTCGACGTCAACGGCACCCCGCTGGACGTCGGCCCGGCGTGCCGCACGGCCCGGCCCATGGAACTGACCCTGACCGGCCGGGGCTCGTACGACGCCGAGGGCCGACCGCACGGATACACCGTGGTCACCGGCGGCCCGCTGACCGGCACGGCCACCATCCCGGAGTTCACCGGCTGCGGGGCCACCGAGGACCTGGACCGGCTGTTCACGGCGTCCCTGTCCGGAAGCGGCAACCACACCCGGATGACACAGGGTGTGCTCTGCTCACCCGGCCAGCCCCAGTACTGCCCCGATCCGCCCAAGCCCAAGCCCGAACGTCGCTGAACCGCTCGCCCACCGTGGCGCTGCGGGGGAGGCGGCGAGGTGGCGGGACGGGACGGCGCGTGACACGTGAAGCGTTCCGCCCGCCCCCCCACGGCGCGTACGCATCCGGGAGGTCCCCCCGCCCGGATGCCCCGTCGGGAGCCCGGCGCGCCACCGGCCCCTGCCTGCCGGGCCGGGCTCTCCCAGGGCCTCGCGGCACCGCCCCGGGCCGTGAGGCCTCTGCGAAACGTCCACCGGGCCCGCCGGAATCACGCACCCCGGCGACAAAGCCCAACGGCGGAATTGTCACTCGTTGACAAACCCGCCGGGTAACCGGAGAACCGCTGACGGAACGCTTGTCCGAACCGTCGGAGTGAACGTAACGTGCGCTGCCCGGTGCACTTTTGTCACTTCCTCAGCAAGAGCCGTGTCTGGAGTTGTGGTGGGAACAGAAGTGGTCGTCGAAGGGCTCACCAAATCCTTCGGCAAACAGAACATCTGGCAGGACGTCACCCTCACGCTGCCCGCCGGCGAGGTGAGCGTCATGCTGGGACCGTCCGGTACCGGGAAGACCGTGTTCCTGAAATCCGTCATCGGACTCATCAAGCCCGAGCGCGGCCGGGTCCTCATCGACGGTGTCGACATGGTGAACAGCCCGGAGCGCGACATCTACGAAACCCGCAAGCTGTTCGGCCTGATGTTCCAGGACGGGGCCCTCTTCGGGTCGATGACGCTCTTCGACAACATCGCCTTCCCGCTGCGTGAACACACCCGCAAGAGGGAGTCCGAAATCCGCCGCATCGTCATGGAGCGGATGGACATGGTGGGCCTCATCGGCGCCGAGGGGAAACTGCCCGGCGAGATATCCGGCGGAATGCGCAAGCGCGCCGGCCTGGCCCGTGCTCTGGTCCTCGACCCGCAGATCATCCTCTGCGACGAGCCGGACTCCGGACTCGACCCGGTCCGCACCGCATACCTGTCCCAACTGCTGATAGACCTCAACGCGCAGATCGACGCGACAATGCTGATCGTCACCCACAATCTCGACATCGCCGCGACCGTCCCCGACAACATGGGCATGCTGTTCCGGCGCCGACTCGTCACCTTCGGGCCACGCGAGGTGCTCCTCACCAGCGACGAACCGGTCGTGGCGCAATTCCTCGCCGGACGGCGCGAAGGCCCCATCGGCATGTCGGAGGAGAAGGACGCCGCGACGCTCGCACGGGAACAACGGGCCGCCCTTTCGTACGAGCGGGGCGCCCGCCCGCTCGCCCCGCAGCTCGAACCGTCCCCCGGGCTGCCCACCCGCGCCGCCGCCCTGCGCCGCCGGGAGCGCGTCCTGGGCATGCTGTCCCACCTACCCGACGCCGCCCGGACGGCGATCCTGCAGAGCTACGCCCCGGCGGGCGGCGGTGCCGCCTCATGACGCCGGCCCGTCCGCCCGCCTCCGGCTCCCCTCCCGGTCCCGGGGTCCCTTCCGGTCCCGGAACGCCGTCCGGCTTCTCGCCGCCGCCCGGTCAGGGGGACGGGCCGCCCGCCGCCGTGGGGAGGCCCGCCCGGGAGGAGCCCGCCGCACCGGAGACGCGGAAGCTCACCGTGCCGGTGCCGGAACCCGACACCACGCGGCCCACCGTGCCGGTGCCGGAGCCCGACATCACGCGGGAGCCCACCGTGCCCGCGCCGCCCGCGCGGCTGCTCGCGCCGCTGCGCGAGACCGGGAAGCTGTTCGCGCTCGCCGCCACCGTCTCCCGCGACATCTTCCGCAGGCCCTTCCAATTCCGCGAGTTCGTCGAACAGTTCTGGTTCATCGCGAGCGTCACCATCCTGCCCGCCGCGCTGGTCTCGATCCCGTTCGGCGCGGTCATCGCCCTCCAGGTCGGTTCGCTCACCCAGCAGCTCGGTGCCCAGTCGTTCACCGGCGGTGCCAGTGTTCTCGCTGTCATCCAGCAGGCCAGCCCCCTGATCGTCGCCCTGCTGATCGCCGGCGCGGGCGGCTCCGCCATCTGCGCCGACCTCGGCTCCCGGACGATCCGCGAGGAGCTCGACGCCATGGAGGTCATGGGCGTCTCGCCCGTCCAGCGGCTCGTCGTCCCGCGGGTGCTCGCCACCATGTTCGTCGCCGTACTCCTCAACGGCATGGTCTCCGTCGTCGGCACGCTCGGCGGTTACTTCTTCAACGTGATCATGCAGGACGGCACGCCGGGCGCGTACCTCTCCGGCTTCTCCGCCCTCGCGCAACTCCCCGACCTGTGGATCAGCGAGATCAAGGCGTTGATCTTCGGCTTCCTCGCGGGCATCGTCGCCGCGTACCGCGGCCTGCACCCCCGCGGCGGCCCCAAGGGGGTCGGTGACGCCGTCAACCAGTCCGTCGTCATCACCTTCCTCCTCCTCTTCTTCGTCAACATGGTCCTCACCGCGATCTACCTCCAGATCGTGCCGGCGAAGGGGGCCTGACATGGCCTCCCCGCTCACCTGGCTCGACCGCTCAGGGGACCAGCTCGTCTTCTACGTCAGGGCCCTGGTCTGGGTCCCGCGCACCCTGCGCCGCTATCTCAAGGAGGTACAACGCCTCCTCGCCGAGGTCGCCTTCGGCACCGGCGGCCTCGGTGTCATCGGCGGCACGATCGGCGTGATGATCGCGATGACCCTGTTCACCGGCACCGTCGTCGGCCTCCAGGGGTACGCCGCGCTCAACCAGATCGGCACCTCGGCCTTCACCGGCTTCGTCTCCGCGTACTTCAACACGCGGGAGATAGCCCCATTGGTCGCCGGTCTCGCCCTCTCCGCCACCGTCGGCGCCGGCTTCACCGCCCAGCTCGGCGCGATGCGCATCAACGAGGAGGTCGACGCCCTCGAGGCGATGGGGGTGCGCTCGATGCCGTATCTCGTCACCACCCGCATCATCGCCGGGGTCGTCGCGATCATCCCGCTCTACGCGATCGGGCTGCTCTCCTCGTACGCGGCCTCGCGCGCGGTCACCGTCCTGTTCAACGGGCAGTCGGCGGGCACGTACGACCACTACTTCCGTCTCTTCCTCTCCCCGGACGACGTCCTGCTCTCCATCCTCAAAGTGCTGATCTTCAGCGTGCTGGTGATCCTCGCCCACTGCTACTACGGCTTCCGCGCCGAAGGCGGCCCGGCGGGCGTCGGCGTCGCCGTCGGCCGGTCCGTGCGCAACGCCATCGTGCTCATCAGCGTCACGGACTTCTTCCTCTCGCTCGCCATCTGGGGCGCGACCACGACCGTGAAGGTGGCCGGATGAACCAGCCGACCGTACGCAGACGCCTCGCCGGCGTGGTGTTCCTCCTCGTACCCGTCGTGCTCGTATGGCTGTCGGTCGCCGTGTACGACAAGGAGTTCACGCGCGACGCCACGGTCACCGTCCTCACCGGCAGCGCCGGGAACGAGATGCACCGCGGGGCCGAGGTGAAGGTGCGCGGCGTCGTCGTCGGCGAGGTGCGCGACATCCGCGCCGACGGCACCGGCGCCCGCCTCACCCTGGCCATCCGCCCCGGCCACCTCGACCGCATCCCCGCCGACGTGACCGCCCAGATGCTGCCCACCACCCTCTTCGGCGAACGGTTCGTCGCCCTCGTACCGCCAGCCGCCACCCCGCCTCCCCGGGCCGGGACCCGCACGCTCGCGGCCGGCGCGACCATCCCGCAGGACCGCTCCACCAACGCCGTCGAGCTCGAACAGGTCCTCGACCAGGTGCTGCCGCTGCTCACCGCCGTGAAGCCCGAGAAGCTGTCCGCGACCCTCACCGCCGTCGCCAAGGCGCTCGAAGGGCGCGGCGAACAACTGGGCCGCACCCTCGTCACCCTGGACGCCCACCTGAAGAGACTCAACCCCCACCTGCCCACCCTCAACCGGGACATCGCCCACCTCGTCGAGGTCAGCCGGGTGTACGGCGACGCGGCGCCCGACATCCTCGACGCGCTGAGCGATTTCACCACCACCAGCGGCACCCTCGCCGAGCAGCAGGCACAGCTCGCCGCCCTCTACGGCTCCACCACCGCCACCGCCCAGGACCTCACGGCCTTCCTGCGCGCGAACCGCGGCAACCTCATCCGGCTCTCCGCCGCCTCCCGCCCCACCCTGGAACTCCTCGCCCGCCACGCGTCGTCCTTCCCCTGCACCCTGCGCACCCTCGCCGGGTTCGTCCCCGCGATGGACAAGGCGCTCGGCAAGGGCACCGACGAACCCGGACTGCACGTGAACGTCAGGACGGTCCCGTCCCTCGGCGCGTACGTCCCCGGCAGGGACCGGCCCGAGTACGAGGCGACCGGCCGCGGCCCGCACTGCTACTCCGTGCCGTACACCGGGAAACCCGGGCCGGCCACGGGTCCGAGCGCCCGGCAGCTCGACCGCGGTCTCGGCCTGCCCAACTCCCCCCAGGAGAACCAGCTCGTCAACGAACTGATCGCCCCCGGCCTGCAGACCGCCCCCCAGTCCCTGCCCGACTGGAGCAGCGTCCTGACCGGCCCCCTCTTCCGCGGAGCGGAGGTGACCCTCCAGTGAAGCGCCGTTCCCTCGCCGGACCGCTCACCAAATCCCTCGCCTTCATTCTGGTGACCGTCCTCGCCACCACCGTGCTGGCGTTCTCCATCGCCAACACCGGAGTCGGCGACACCGTCCCGTACAAGGCACGCTTCTCCGACGTCACCGGCCTCGTCGAAGGCGACAGCGTCCGCATCGCCGGAGTGAAGGTCGGCCAGGTCTCCTCGATCGCGGTGGTCGACCGGCGGGTCGCCGAAGTCGGCTTCAGCGTCCGGAAGGGGCGCGCGCTGCCCGCGTCGGCCACCGCGTCGATCAAATACCTCAACATGGTCGGCCAGCGCTACATCGACCTCGACCGGGGCACCGGCCCGGTCGACCGGTCGCTGCCCGCCGGGTCCGTCATCCCACTGGAGCGCACCGCCCCCGCGCTCGACCTCACACAGCTGTTCAACGGCTTCCAGCCGCTCTTCGAGGGACTCTCGCCGAACGAGGTCAACAGCCTGGCCGGCTCCCTGGTCCAAGTGCTGCAGGGAGAGGGCGGCACGGTCGACTCGCTGTTGCGGCACGTCGGGTCGCTCACCGGCACGGTCGCGCGCAAGGACAAGGTCATCGGCGAGGTGATCCGGAACCTCAACACGGTACTGAAGACGGTCAACGACCGTGAGGCGGGCTTCAACGAGCTCGTCGTCACCCTCCAGCAACTGGTCAGCGGCTTCGCCGGGGACCGTGAGCCACTGGGTGAGGCCATCACCGCCATGGGCTCCCTGGCGACCGCCACCGCCGGGCTCCTGGAGGACGGCCGTGCCCCGCTGAAGGAGGACATCAGGCAACTGGGACGGCTGTCCGGGCAGTTGGCCGACAGCACACCGCAGATCGAGAACTTCCTGCGGAAGAGCCCCGCGAAAATGGCGGCCATCGGCCGGCTCACCTCGTACGGGTCCTGGCTCAACCTCTACCTCTGCGAGGCCACGGTCACCGGCGTCACCACCGACGACGGATCGAAGCCGCCCACCGGCATCGCGCTCACCGAACCGAGGTGCCGCACATGAGCATCCGTAGCCGTAGCAGTGGCAGTGGCAGCCGCATACGCGGCGTGCGGTTCACGCCGGTACGGGAACGCAACCCCGTCCTCGTCGGTCTCGTCGGCCTTCTCGTCCTCGCCCTGATCGGCGTCGGCGCGTACAAGGCCGACGCACTGGCCGACACCACCACCTACACCGCCGACTTCACCGAGGCCGCCGGGCTCGACGAGGGCGACGAGGTACGCATCGCCGGCGTCAAGGTCGGTGAGGTGACCGGCGTCCGGCTCGACGGGGCCAAGGTCAGGGTCGGTTTCGAGGTCGACGACGGCACCTGGATCGGCAACGCCAGCACCGCCGCCATCGCCATCAGGACCCTGCTCGGCGAGAAGTACCTCGCGGTCGATCCGCTCGGCACCGCCCCCCAGAACCCCGACAGCCGCATCCCCGCGTCCCGTACCACCGCCCCCTACGACGTCACCCAGGCCTTCACCGGCCTCGGCGAGACCATCAACGCCATCGACACCCGGCAGCTCGCGGCGAGCTTCGACGCGATCTCCGCCACCTTCAGGAACTCCCCGCCCGACGTCCGCAGCGCCGCCGACGGGCTGTCCGCACTCTCGCGGACCGTCTCCTCGCGCGACGCCCAGCTCGCCGAACTCCTCCAAGGCAGCAAGCGGCTGTCCAGGACGCTGGCGACGAAGAAGAGCAGCTTCGAGACGCTCCTGGAGGACGGCAACCTGCTGCTGGGCGAGCTCCAGGCCCGCCGCGACGCCATCCACCAGCTGCTCACCGGCGCCAGGAACCTCGGCACCCAGCTCACCGGGCTGGTCGAGGACAACGACCGGCAGCTCCGGCCCACCCTCGCCGCGCTCGGCAGGGTCACCGCGGTACTGCTGAAGAACCGTCAGAGCCTGGACCGTACCCTCGCACTGGCCGGCCCGTACTACCGGCTCGTCGGCAACACACTGGGCAACGGACGCTGGTTCGACACGTACGTCTGCGGACTCGTCCCCAAGAGCTATCTGAAGCCCGGCACGCCTCCGGCCACCGGCTGCATGCCGCCGAAGCAGGCCGCAACCCCCTCCACGTCCTCAGGCGGTGGTGCCCGATGAACCTCCGACGCATCCTCGGCATCGGCGCCGGGCTCGCCGTCCTCGCGGTCGCGGCCACCTCCGGCGTCCAGGCCATCGACGAGTCGCACACCACCCGGATCACCGCCTACTTCGACCGGGCCACCGGCGTGTACGAAGGGTCCGACCTGCGGATCCTCGGGGTGAAGGTCGGCACCGTCGGATCCATCCGCCCCCAGGGCAAGGAGGTCGAGGTCACCCTCCTGCTCGACGAGGACGTCCCCGTCCCCGCCGACGCCCACGCGGTGCTCGTCGCCCCCAGCATCGTCGCCGACCGGTACATCCAGCTCGCCCCCGCCTACACCGGCGGCCCACGGCTGCGGGAGGGCGCCGTCCTGCCCGCCGCCCGCAACGCCACCCCCCTCGAAGTCGACCAGCTGTACGCCTCCCTCACCCGGCTCAGCGAAGCCCTCGGGCCGAAGGGCGCCAACGCCGAAGGCGCCCTGTCGGACCTGCTGGCCACCGGCGCCGCCAACCTGCGCGGCAACGGCAAGGCCATCGGCGACTCGATCGAGCAGTTCGGCAAGGCCGCCAGAACCCTCGACTCCTCCAGCGGCGACCTCTTCGACACACTCGCCCACCTGCAGACCTTCACCACCATGCTGAAGAACAAGGACACCGAGGTGCGCACGGCCGAGCGGCAACTCGCCACGGTCACGGGCTTCCTCGCCGAGGACAAGGAGAACCTGGCCGCCGCCCTCAAGGAACTCGGTACCGCGCTGGCGCAGGTCAAGACCTTCGTCGAGAAGAACCGCGATGGGCTCAAGAAGAACGTCGACATGCTGGTGCCCCTCACCCGGACGCTGGTCGACCAGCGCGCCTCCCTCGCCGAACTGCTCGACACCGCGCCGCTCGCCGCGGGCAACGCCCTCAAGGCGTACGACCCCGTACACCGCACCCTCAACGGCCGCGCCAACATCAACGAACTGAGCTTCGGCCAAGGCGCCGGGGGCCGGGGTGGGCGAGGTGACGGTGTGGCGGGCGCGGCGGGTGCCCTGTCCGGTCTGACCCCCGTCGAACCGGCCCGCCGGGGCGCCCTGCCCGCCCTCCCCCTGCCCGCCGTCGGCCCCGTCTACGGCACCCCGGAGAAGGGGGCGACCCGGTGAACCGGTCCACCCGCACCACCACCGGTGTGGCCGCGGTTCTCGCCCTGGCCCTCACCGTCGGCGTCACGGCGGGCGTCGCCGGCTGCGACGCACCCGACCTCGAACTGTCCGGTATCGAGCAACTGCCCCTGCCGGGCGGCGCCGACCTCGGCGACGACGCGTACGAGGTGACCGCGGAGTTCGCGGACGTCCTCAGCCTCGTACCGAACTCCGCGGTCAAGGTCAACGACGTGGCCGTCGGCCGCGTCACCAGGATCGACCTGACCGGCGGCGCGTGGTCGGCCACGGTCACCCTGCGCGTCAACGGCGGCGTACGGCTGCCGGCCAACGCCTACGCGCACCTCGAACAGTCCAGCCTGCTCGGCGAGAAGTACATCCAGCTCTCCGCCCCCACCCGGCCCAGGGGCACCCTCGCCGACGGCGCCCGCATCCCGATCAGCCGCACCAACCGCAACCCCGAGGTCGAAGAGGTCTTCGGGGCCCTGTCCATGCTGCTCAACGGCGGCGGCGTCAACCAGATCAAGACCATCACCACCGAACTCGGCACGGCGCTGCGCGGCAACGAGACCGAAGTCCGCTCCCTGCTCACACGGATCAACACCCTCGTCACCAGCCTCGACAGCAACAAGGCAAACATCACCGCCGCCCTCGACGGCGTCAATCGCCTCTCCGCCACCCTCGCCACCCGCAAACAGGACGTCGGCAAGGTCCTCACCGGACTCAGCCCGGGCCTCAAGGTCCTGGAGCGGCAACGCGCCTCGCTGCTCACCATGCTCAGCGCCCTCGACACCCTCTCCGGCGTCGCCGTCGACACCGTCAACCGGAGCAAGGCCGACCTCGTGGCCGACCTCAAGGCGCTCGGCCCCACCCTGCGGGCCCTCGCCGACTCCGGCAAGGCACTGCCCGACTCGCTCCAGGTGCTGCTCACCTACCCCTTCACGGACGAGGTGCTGCGCGGCGTCAAGGGCGACTACCTCAACGTCTACCTGGACGTCACCGCCGTCCCCGGCACCCAGGTCATTGCGCCGCTGGTCCCGCCCGAGGACAGCGAGCCGCCATCCACCGCCGAGCTCCCCCTGCCCCTGCCCCTGCCGTCGGCCGGGAGGAACTGATGCTGACCCTCGCCACCCGGCTGAAGAACGTCGCCTTCCTGATCATCGGCGTTCTCGTCCTCGGCTTCATCGGCGTACGGTACGCCGACCTCGGCCGGTACGTCGGCCTGCGCGACTACTACACCGTACGCGTCCAACTCGACGGCACCGGCGGCCTGTTCCCCCACTCCAACGTCACCTACCGGGGCGTCTCCGTCGGCCGCGTCGGCCCCATCGACCTCACCGACGAGGGAGTCGAGGCCGAGCTGCGCATCAAGGAGTCCGCGCCGCCCATCCCCGCCGACCTCCAGGCCGTCGTCGCGAACCTGTCGGCCGTCGGCGAGCAGTACATCGACCTGAGACCGGCCGGTAGCGACGGTCCCTACCTGCGCGAGGGCACAGTCATCCCGCGCGCCGACACCCGCACACCCGAGCCCGTCACGACCGTGCTGACCGGGATCGGCGACCTCGCCTCCTCGATCGACCTCGAGGCCCTGCGCACGGTCGTCGACGAGCTCGGTACGGCGCTGAACGGCCGCGGCGACGACCTCCAGACGTTGCTGGACAGCGGCGACGACTTCGTGCGCGCCGCCGACAAGGCGCTGCCGGTCAACACCCGGCTGATGACCGACGCCGAGACGGTCCTGCGCGCCCAGGCCGAGGAGGGCGACGCCCTGAGGTCCTTCGCGGGCGGCGCCCAGCGGCTCGCCGCCGAGCTGAAGGGCTCCGACACCGACCTGCGCCGGCTCATCGCCGCCACCCCCGGGGCCGCGGGCCAGGTCAGCGCGCTGCTGAGGGACCTCGACCCGTCCTTCGGAGTCGTCCTGGCCAACCTCCTCACGACCTCCGAGGTGGCCGTCACGAGACAGCGCGGCATGGAGGAGTTCCTCGTGACGATGCCGGCGGTCGCCGCCGCCGGCTCCACCGCGGTGACCACCCGGGGCGTCAACCTCGGCATGTCGGTGACCTTCTTCGCGCCGCTGCCCTGCACCTCCGGATACGGCGGGACCACCTACCGCAACGGCCTCGACCTCTCCAGCCCGCCCGCCCTCAACACCCGCGCCCGCTGCACGGCCGCCCCCTCCAGCGGGGTCAACGTCCGCGGCTCCGCCAACGCGCCGCGCGGCGGACCCGTTCCGGACCCCGCCCGGCCCGGCGACGCCACGCTCCCGGGCGCACTGGCCCTGCCGGACGCCCCCGGCGCGCCCATCGGGATGGACGACCTGCTGGGTTTGGAGCGGCGCCGGGGGGAGGGGCGATGAGCCGAATGAGGGGCCCGTACGGCTGGTGGGCGGCCGTCCTCGTCGCGGCGCTGCTGTGCGGCGGAGCCGGGTGGACGTACGCGCGCGCCGCGGGCGACGAGAACCGCGCGTACGCCGAGGAGCGCGACACCGCACTCACGGCCGGGCGGCAGCACGTCGCCCGCCTCAGCGGCCTCGACGCGTCGCGCGCCGAGGAGGGCCTGCGCGCGTGGCTCGACGCGTCGGCCGGAGAGCTCCGTGCGGAGCTGAAGAAGGAGAAGCCCCGGACGGACGTGTCCGCGCGCGCCACCGTCACGGACGCCGCCCTCACCGCACTCGACACCCGCGCCGGGACCGCCGAACTCATCGCGACCGTACGGGTGGAGATCACCCCCGGGCCCGACCGGGCCGACGGGTCGCCGAGGACGGAACGCAAGCGCCTCGAGGCCACGCTCGCCCGCACCCCGGACGGCTGGAAGGTCACAGCACTCACCGCGGTCCCGACCGCCGGAGCCTGAGAGGAGGACGAGCGACGGTGAGCACGAGCGAAGACGTCACCCCGCTACCGGCGCCGCGTGTGTCGCCGGAGAACCCCCCGCCGCGTCCACCGGACCCACGGGACGGGCCGGTGTCTCCGGATCCACCGGACCGGCCGGAGTCCCCGGAGTCCCCGGAGTCCCCGGACCCCCGGGGTCGACCAGGCCCACCGGGCCCGCGGCCGGGGTGGCCGGGGGCGCGCGTGACGGCGGGCGTGCTGGCCACGCTCCTGCTGCTCACCGGTGGCTGGTTCCTCTGGCGCACGCAGGAGTTGACCGGGGGGCAGGCCACCACGAACCGCGCACTCGCCGACACCGAGGCCACCTCACGGGTCGTCGGCGACGTCAGTGGCGCGCTCGGCCGCGTCTTCTCGTACACCCCGCGGGACACGGCCACCCCACGGCAGGCGGCACGACAGCTGCTCGCCGGGAAGGCGGCACGCCAGTACGAGACGCTCTTCGCACAGGTGGAGCAGCGGGCGGCGGAGCAACGGCTGACGCTCACCACGCATGTGGTGCGCGCCGGGGTCACCCGGCTCACCGCCCGCGACGCCCACGTCCTCGTCTTTCTCGACCAGGTGGCGGAGCGCACCGGTAAGCCACCCACGACGACCGCCGCGCAGCTGTCCGTCACCGCCCAACTGCGGGACGGGCGCTGGCGGATCGTCGACATCACGTCCCGATGAACCGAGCAACCGATGAACCGAGCAACCGACGAGCCCGATGAACCGATGAGTCCGATGAACCCGAGGGGGCAGGCCGCACCCATGGCACAGAGCTCGCGACGCATGACACGAAACCCGCTCCTGAGCGTGGCGGCGGCCCTGGCCCTGCTCGCCGCCGGCGGCGCGGGCTGGAGCGGCTGGTCGTGGTACGCCGCCGCGCACGACGACTCCGCCGCGTACGCCACGACGCGGGACCAGGTGCTCGCCGCCGGGGAACAGGCCGTGCAGAACATGAACACCCTCGACCACCGGGACCTGCGCCGGGGACTCGACACCTGGCAGGACTCGGCCACCGGCGAGCTGTCCGAGCAACTGGCGCAGGGGCGTGCCCGGTTCGAAGAGCAGATCCGGCAGGCGAAGACGGTGACCAGCGCGAAGGTGCTGTCCGGCGCGGTGACCGAACTGGACACCCGCGCCGGGCGGGCGCGCGTGATGGTCGCCCTGCGGGTCACGGTGACGCCCGCCAAGGGCAAGCCCGCCGCGAAGGAGAGCCGCATGCTCGGCGAGCTCACCCGCACCCCCGAGGGCTGGAAACTCAGCGCCCTCGGCCAGGCACCCGTCGGGAACACCGCGGCCGACTGAGAGGAGCCCCGCAGATGTCGACGACCCGACACCTGGTCAACCGGCGACGACGGCTGGCATCGGCCGACACCGCCCGGCGAACGGCGCCCGCACCCGAGCAGAGCCCACCGCACGGCCGCAGGCCCGTGCGGCACCGCCCCGCACCACCACCGCAGCCGTCACCGCCCTCACGGCGTTCGCCGCACCGCGACGGGCTCAGTCTGCCGGCGGTCCTGGGCGTCCTCACCGTGCTGCTGGGCGGTTTCGCCGCGTGGGCGGTCGGCGAGGCGGCCGCCCTGCGCGACGACCCCGCCGTACGGAACACCGCCCTCACCGAGGTCGCGCGCACCAGCGAGGTCAAGGGTCGCGTCACCAAGGCGGTCGGCGAGCTCTTCTCGTACGACTACGCCTCGCCCGGCGCGGCCGACAAGGCGGCGAAGCGACACCTCACGGGCAAGGCGGTCGAGCAGCACCGGCGGATGCTGGCACCGGTACGCGACCAGGGCGCGCGGCAGAAGCTCGTGCTCACCACCACCGTCACGGAGAGCGGTGTGGAGCGGCTCCACGGCGACCGGGCGCGGGTGCTCGTCTACGCCGACCAGAGCAACACCCGTACGGCCGCGAAGAAGGCCGGTACGACGTACGGCGCCGCCATGTTCGCCGTGGAGGCCGTACGCGTGGACGGAAGCTGGCGGATCGCCGCCATCGACACCCTGGGGGTGACCTCATGACGGCCAGGAACAGGGCGAGGAGCGGGACCGGGAGCACGGCCGGGACCGGGAGCACGGCCGGGGCCGGGACCGGGGCCGGCACGGGACGCCTCGCGCGGATCACGACCGGCCGCCGCCTGCGGCGCGGGGTCGGCGGGACCGCCACGGCCGTCGCCGCGATGGCCGCGCTCACCGCCTCGCAGGCTCCCGGGCTCGTCCCCCCACCGGACCCCGCCGGGGACCGGCAGCCGGCGCGGCGTGCCTCGGCGGCACCGCCGAGCGACGACGCCTACCACACCGAACTGCCGCCTCTGGTCTCACCCGTGAGCCCGGGGGCGCCCGAAGTCCCCCCGCCTCCGTCACCCGCCGTTCCCGCCCCGCCCGTGGCCGTGCGGATGGCCCAGGCCGGAATCCCGGCGACCGTGCTGGCCGCGTACCGCCGGGCCGAGGCAGCCGTCGCCCGCACCGACCCGGGGTGCCGGTTGCCGTGGCAGCTGCTCGCCGCGATCGGCAAGGTCGAGTCGGGACAGGCGCGCGGCGGGCGGGTGGACGCCCGGGGCACCACGCTCTCCCCGATCCTCGGCCCGGTGCTCGACGGCAACGGGTTCGCGCGCATCATGGACACCGACGGCGGCGCGTACGACGGGGACCGGGGCTACGACCGGGCGGTCGGCCCGATGCAGTTCATCCCCTCCACCTGGGCCCGCTGGGGTGCGGACGGCAACGGCGACGGGCGCCGCGACCCCGGCAACATCCACGACGCGGCGCTGGCCGCCGGGCGCTACCTGTGCGCGGGGGAGCGGACGCTCACCGTCAAGGCCGACCTCGACCGGGCGATCCTGAGTTACAACCACTCCGACGCGTATCTGCGCACCGTCCTCGCCTGGCTCGCCTTCTACCAGCGAGGCGCGCACCCGGTGCCGGACGGGTCGGGCGTGCTTCCGGCGAGCCCCGGCGCGGGCAGCGCGGACACCGGCAAGGGAACGGACACGGGCCAGGGCGCGGGCGCGGGTGCGAAACCGTCGCCCCGCCCCGGTGGAGGCGGCGGCATCGTGGTGGGCCCGCAGCCGTCCGGCAGCCCGAAACCCTCGCCGGTCCCGCGCCCCCCGAGCCGCCCGTCCCCGTCGGCGCCCCCCTCCCGGCCCACATCCCCACCGCCCTCGCCGTCCCCGACACCGTCCCCGACACCGAGCACCTCCCCGACGCCGGCCCCCTCGCCCTCCCCGTCCACGCCCCCCGGCACACCGAGTCCGACGCCGACCCCGTCCGACCCGTCCCCGACTCCGCCGGCGCCCACCTGCCCGGCACCGACGCCCACGCCCACCGCCACCCCCACGGACTCCCCGCCCCCTGCCCCCGGCCCACCCGGCACCTCCTGCTCAGCCGTCGCCCCCTGAACCGCCCGACAGCACCTCGCCGAGGTCGTACGACACGGGCTCCTCCAGCTGGGCGTAACCGCAGCTCTCCGGCGTGCGGTCCGGCCGCCAGCGCCGGAACTGCGCCGTGTGCCGGAAGCGGTCACCCTCCATGTGGTCGTAGCCGACCTCGCACACCCGCTCGGGCCGCAGCGGCACCCAGGACAGGTCCTTCTTGCCCGACCAGCGGCTCGGAGCGCCGGGCAGGCGGGCGCTCTCATGCGCGGCCTCGTCCGACCAGGCCGCCCAGGGGTG
The DNA here is from genome assembly GCF_040612535.1 of Streptomyces sp. NPDC006368. Lineage (NCBI taxonomy): Bacteria > Bacillati > Actinomycetota > Actinomycetes > Kitasatosporales > Streptomycetaceae > Streptomyces > Streptomyces sp. NPDC006368. The sequence goes on along the minus strand of NZ_JBEXQK010000006.1, from coordinate 28,914 downwards.
ACCGTCGGGGGAGTCCATGCGCAGCGGCTCCAGCTCGTCGACGAGTTCCGCGCGCCGCCTGGCGGTGAACGCGGCGCACACCCCGACATGCTGGAGGGCGCCCCGGTCGTCGTACAGACCGAGCAACAGGGAGCCGACGACCTGCCCGGTCTTGTGGAAGCGGTAGCCGGCCACCACGACATCGGCGGTCCGCTCGTGCTTGATCTTGTACATCAGCCGGGCGTCGGGCCGGTACGGCAGGTTCGGGGGCTTGGCGATCACACCGTCGAGTCCCGCCCCCTCGTACTGTTCGAACCAGCGCTGCGCCACCTCGATGTCGGTGGTGGACGGCGCCAGATGCACCGGGGCGTCCACGCCCTGAAGGACCTCGCTCAGCGTGGCCCGGCGCCGGGACAGCGGCGTGTCCATCAGGGACTCGTCACCGAGGGCCAGCAGGTCGAAGGCGATGAAGCGGGCGGGCGTCCGCTCGGCGAGCGTCTTCACACGGGACGCGGCGGGGTGGATGCGCTCGGTGAGCCGGTCGAAGTCCAGCCGTCCCTCGTGGGCGATCACGATCTCCCCATCGACGACACAGCGCTCCGGCAGGCGCTCCAGGAGAGCGGTGACCAGCTCGGGAAAGTACCGGGTCAGCGGCTTGCCGGTGCGACTGCCGATCACCAGCTCGGAGCCGTCCCGGTGGACGATCGCGCGGAAGCCGTCCCACTTGGCCTCGTAGTGCATGCCGGGCGGGATCATCTTCACGGACTTGGCCAGCATCGGTTTGACGGGTGGCATCACCGGCAGATCCATGGCCCGATTCTGCACTGAATCATCCGTCAGTGCCCAGATATGGCCGATATGCGAGGTTCATTCCTGCGCCCTACTGTGGCGCGTATGGGAAACGCGGTGGAGCTGGAGGCCGGCGGTCGTACCGTACGCCTGTCCAACCCGGACAAGATCTACTTCCCGGAGCGGGGCTTCACGAAGCTGGACGTGGCGCGTTACTTCCTCGCCGTGCGGGACGGGATCGTCCGTGCCCTGCGCGACCGGCCCACCACCCTGGAGCGCTTCGTCGACGGCGTCGAGGGTGAGTCCTTCTTCCAGAAGCGCGCGCCCAAGAACCTGCCCGACTGGATTCCCACCGCCCACATCACCTTCCCCAGCGGTCGCTTCGCCGACGAGATCCGGCCCACCGAGATCGCCACCGTCCTCTGGGCCGCCAACCTCGGCACGCTCACCTTCCACCCCTGGCCGGTACGGGGCGACCGCACCGACCACCCCGACGAACTGCGCGTCGACCTGGACCCGCAACCCGGCACCGGGTTCCCCGAGGCCGTGCGCGCCGCGCACGAGCTGCGGGCCGTTCTCGACGAGTACGGCCTGCGGGGCTGGCTCAAGACCTCCGGCGGCCGGGGCCTCCACGTCTTCGTGCCGATCGAGCCCCGCTGGGAGTTCACCGGTGTGCGCCGCGCAGCCATCGCGCTCGGCCGCGAACTGGAACGGCGCATGCCCGGCCGGGTCACCACCGCGTGGTGGAAGGAGGAGCGGGGCGAGAAGATTTTCTTCGACTACAACCAGACGGCCCGCGACCGGACGATCGCCTCCGCCTACTCCATCCGCCCCAAGCCGCACGCCCCGGTCTCCGCGCCCCTGCTGTGGGAAGAGCTCGACGACGTCGACCCGCGCGATTTCGACCTGGCCACCATGCCCGTGCGGTACGCCGACCACGGCGACGTCCACGCGGACATGGACGACCACGCCTTCTCGCTGGACAGCCTGCTGGAGCTGGCCGCCAAGGACGAGCGGGACCACGGCATGGCCGACCTGCCGTACCCGCCGGACTACCCCAAGATGCCGGGTGAGCCCAAGCGGGTACAGCCGAGCCGAGCCAAACGCACCGACTGATCCGGGTCACATCCGATCCCGGACCACATCCGATCCGGACCGCAGCCGATCCGGAGTACCGCCCGATCCGGGCTACAGCTCCTTGATCCGGATGTCGCGGTAGGAGATCACGTCCGTCGTCCCGTGGACCTGGAGCCCGACGTAACCGGTGGCGTACCGCCGGCCGTCCGTGCCCGGGTCATCGGCGCGCGGCGGGGTGAACTCCTGGCCGCCGGTGTTGTCGAACTCGTTGATCAGGACGCCGTTGCGGAAGACCGAGTAGTGCTGGCCCTCCACCCGGATCTCGTAGTCGTTCCAGGTCCCCTTCGGGGTGACGCCCGCGCCGCCCAGACCCACCCGGTCGAACCCGTACACCGAACCGGTCTTGTACATGTCGCCGTCGGGCCGGTCCAGCACCTGTATCTCGTGCCCGTACTTGATGGCGACCCACTCCGGCCTCGGCTCCTCCGGGTGCTGGTGGACGTAGGGGAAGCGGACGAAGACACCGGAGTTGGCGTTGCCCGTGCCGGGGGCGTCGTCCCGCCACTGGAGCTTGAGCGAGAAGTCGCCGTACTGCCGCTGCGGGAACCACAGCATGCCCATCCCGGGGACCGTGGCGCTGCTGGTCATCGAGCCGTCGCCGTTCAGCGCGAACCTGCCGCCGCCCACGTGCTGCCACTTCGCGAAGGTGTCGGCCGAGCCGTCGAACAGGGTGCGGTAGCCGGAGGTCCGGCCGGGCTTGCCGATGCCGGAATCCCGGGCCGCCCGGTAGATCTTCCTGTGCTCCCTCGCGTCGATCACCCCCTCGGCGAGCAGCTTGTCCAGGACCGCGTCCACGTGCTTGAGGAACAGCGCGTGCGACGACCAGTCCTTCTCGTCCTCGATCAGCTCGTTGATCGTGCAGCGTCCGCGTGTCATCCGGTTCGGTACGCCGCTGTCGGCGGTGCCGACGATCACGGTGAGCCGCTCGTCGTACTCGGGGCAGTGGGGCGCCGGGACCCCGCCGCCCTCCGCCACGTCGAAGCCGGCCTGCCCGGCCGCCGAGGTGTTGCCGGCCTTGTCCGTGGCCCGGTGCAGCACGGTGTGGTGGCCCACCCGGTCGACGACGACGGGCGCCGTGTACGCGAGGTACGGCCCGCCGTCCAGCGAGTACTCGACCTTGTCCACGCCCGAGTCGGCGTCCGTCGCCGTGACGGTCACCGTGGCTCTGCCGATGTACGCGCCGTCCGAGTTCTTCTCGCCCGTCACCGCCGCCGCCGTCTCGGGTGGCGTCCTGTCCTGGGTGGGCGGGGCGACCACCGTGAACCGCACGGACTTCTCGGTCGCCACGTTCCCGGCCCGGTCCGTGGCCCGGTAGCGCACGGTGTGGGTGCCCACCTCGTGGACCATCACCGGCGCGGTGTACGCCTGCCACGCGCCGTCCGCCCCGGCCGCGTACTGGATCGTGTTCACGCCCGAGCCGGCGTCGGAGGCGGTGACGGTGACCGTCGCCATCCCCACGTACCGGCCCTGCCCGTCCTTCTCGCCGCTCACGGTCGCGGACGTCTCCGGCGGCGTCCTGTCGTCCGTCGGCGGGGTGACCACGGTGAAGTCCACCGCCTTCTCCGCGGCTGTGTTGCCCGCCTTGTCGGTGGCCCGGTACCGGATCCGGTGGGTGCCCACCTCGTGGACCATCACGGGTGCGGTGTACGTCTGCCAGGTGCCGTCCGCCCCGAGCGCGTACTGGATCCGGTCCACGCCCGAGCCGGTGTCGGTCGCCGACACGGTGACGTTGGCATGCCCGATGTACGCGCCGTCGGCGTTCTTCTCACCCTCGACCTCCGCCGACGTCTCCGGCGCGGTGGTGTCCTCCCCGCCGCCCGCCTCGGTGACCGTGAGGATGCCCTGCATGGAGCCGTGGCCGGGGATCGTGCAGTGGAAGCGGTACCGGCCGGGCGTCAAGGTCACCTGGGCGGTATGCCTGCCGCCCTGGTCGTCGCCGGGGTTGGCCAGGATGTTCAGCTGGACGTCGTTGTTGTACTCGGGGTCGGACACGTCGAAGGTCAGCGTGTGCGGCATGCCCGTGGTGTTGCCGGTGGCCGCGCTGTTCTCGAAGACGATCGTCGTCGGCCCCGCGACCGCGGTGGCCGGGAAGGTCAGATACCGGTCGATGGGATCACCCGCGGTCCACGTCAGCACCTGCTCCGCCGCGCGCGTCCCGTTGTCCGGGCGCCCGTACGCCGCGGTCGACGTCAACCCGAGCACCATCAGCAGGGCGGCCGACAGAGCCGTCCAGATCCGTGGAGAAGGTCTCACTGTACGGCCGCCTTCCTCGCGAGAGCGTCGGCGGCGGGCGTCGCCTCACCACCGTGGTACGTCACGCGCCACAGCGCGGACTTGGCGTCGGAGGTGAAGAAGCCGCGACCGTAGTCCAGGACGTACAGCGAACCGTCCGGCGCGAACTTCCAGTCCATCAGATTGCGGATGCCGTTCGCCCCGACCGGGATGATCCTCTTCAGCGACTCGGCGTGCACCGGCAGACCGCCCTTGCCGACCGTGCGCGGGTCCATCAGCACGGCGTGGCGCGGCTGGTCGCCGTCGTAGAAGTCACCGACGAACCACTTGCCGTCCCAGTACGACGGCCACTTCACCGTGCTGGTGCTCGTCGCGTCGTGGCGGTACACCGGGCCGTTCATGGTCGCCTGGCCGCCGCCCTTCAGCCACGGCAGCAGCAGCTTCTGCTCCTCCGTCCGGTAACTGGGGACACCGTTGGCGTCACGCGGATAGTCCACGCCACCGCCCTGCGGCGAGTACCAGATCGAATTCGGCGTCACCGGCGGCAGGTTCACCAGGCCGTCGTTGTTCGGTGACTCGTTCCTGGGCGCGGCGCAGTCGTACCAGCCGAGCGGCTTGCCCGGGTCGGGCAGATTGCGGTCCCGGTACGGCTGGTTGTTGCCCATGCAGTACGGCCAGCCGTGGTTGCCCGCCTTGGTGATCGCGGAGAACGTGTCGTACTTGGCCGGGCCCCAGGTGGTGGACGGCGCTCCGGCGTCGGGGCCCACCCACCCCGCGTACAGGATGTCCGTCGTCCTGTCGACGAAGATGCGAGCCGGGTTGCGCACCCCCATCACGTAGATCTCACCGCGTGTCTTGCCGCCGCCCTCGTCCGGCTCCCTGCCGGTGAAGAGATTGCCCTCGGGGAGGGTGTACGTACCGTCGTCCTCGGGGTGGATCCGCAGGATCTTGCCGTTGAGGTTGTTGGTGTTGCCGGAGGTGCGGCGCGCGTCGGCGAAGGAGACACCCTTGAAGTCGGGCTCCGGGTTGTTGCCGGAGTAGCCAGAACTGAAACCGCTGGAGTTGTTGTCACCGGTGGCGATGTACAGGTTGCCCCGGGAGTCCCAGGCCATGCCACCGCCCGCGTGGCAGCAACTGTGGATCTGCACCGGCCACTTCAGCAGGACCTTTTCACTCGCGGGGTCCAGCGTGTTGGTGGCCAGGTCGAGCGTGAAGCGGGAGACGTACCGCTCCGCCATATGGGTGTCGCGGTTGATTCTGGAGTGCGGTGTGTAGTGCAGGTACACCCAGCCGTTGGACAGGAAGCCGGGGTCGACCTCGATCCCGAGGAGCCCTTCCTCGTTCTTGGTGAGCTCATCACCCCCGCCCTTGTTGCCGAAGACCGTGAGCGCGCCCGCGAGCTGGACTTTCCCGGTCCTCGGGTCGTAGACGTGGATCTCGCCCCGGCCCTTGCCGATGTCGGGGTCGTTCCAGTCGGTGACCACGGGCTGGGAGGAGTCGGCGCCGCCGCGCCCGATGTAGAGGATGCGGCCGTCCGGCGCGGCGACCAGGCCGTGCGGCTCGCCGATCTGGTCGTTGCGGCCCGGCTGGTTGGGTTGGGTCAGACGCTCGCTCTTGTAGTTGGCGTCGATGGTGGCCTTGCAGTCGGCGCGCGAGAGCCGCGTCGTCCACAACAGGGCGCCGAGCAGGTGCTCCCGGAAGTCGGTCTCCGCGAACGACTCCGCCGTACCGCCCATGCCGGTGTAGAAGGAGCGGCCACCGTCGTAGTCTCGGCACCAGGAGACGGGGTGGTCCCAGCCGTTGGCACTCGGGCCGGGCCGGTACGTGCTCTCCCTGACGCGCGCCACGGTGTGCACGGAACCGGACGGGTTGACCTTCCAGTTGAACCACTTGTCGGGGCGCTTCCAGTGCAGCGGAAGCCGCTGGGTGGCCGGGTGCTGCCGGTCACCGACCTCGACGGTCGCGCGCTGCACGGTGCCGGGGCTGTCGGCGGTCGGCCGGGCCCCGACCAGACCGGTGAACCAGTCCGAGTACGGCTCGGTGCGGGCCGCGTCATGGATGCCGAGGAAGCCGCCCCCCGCCTCCATGTACGCCTCCAGGCCGGCCTCCTGCTCGGGGTCGAGCACATCGCCACCGCCCGTCAGGAACGCGACGGCGTTGTAGCGGCCCAGTCTGGTGGCGTCGGTGAACACGGAGGCGTCGTCCGTGGCCTCCGTACGGAACCGCTGCGCGGCCGGGCCCGACCGGCCGATCGTCTCGATCGCAGCGATCCCGGCGTCGACGGCCGGCGACTCGGCGGTGGCCGAGGCGTGGAACACCAGCACCCGGACATTGGCTCCGCCCGGTGGAGACTGAATGGACAACGTTGTCCGAGGCTCACCCGGATTCGGTTCGGCGGTGGCGGCCGTACCGCCCAGCAGAGAAGCAGTCAGGGCGCTCGCGGCCATGGCCACGGCCGCACCACGGCGTGTTCTTGACCAGTGATGTGGTGCACGGTGCATGTGTTCCCACCCCTCTGTGGTCACAGCAAACGACGATGAAGCTAGACCTCTTTCCGCGACACGCCAATAGCCTGACATCAATCGTGCGAACTTTGTCCCGGCTGTGGAAAAACGAATCTGCCCCGGCTACGGTGTGGCCGTTCCCGGGGACGGGTCTCCTGCGTCCCGTCAGTCTCCGCACCTCACTGGGGAGTTCGGCATGGACAGACGGAGCTTCAACCGGCGTCTCCTGGCATCGGGCGCGGCTGCGACGACCGGCCTGACATCGTTATCCCTGGTGTCCGCGCCGGACGCGGTCTCGGCCGAGACGACCCCGAGGACCGCCCCGGCGGGCGGTCAGGTGCGCCATCTCAAGCTGTACGCGGAGAGGCTGGCGGACGGCCAGATGGGCTACGGCCTGGAGAAGGGCAAGGCCACGATCCCCGGGCCGCTGATCGAGCTGAACGAAGGGGACACCCTTCACATCGAGTTCGAGAACACCATGGACGTCCCCGCCAGCCTCCACGTCCACGGCGTCGACTACGACACCGCCAGCGACGGCACGAAGCTGAACCGCAGCCATGTCGAACCCGGCGGCACCCGCACGTACACCTGGCGCACCCACACCCCGGGCCGCCGCAAGGACGGCACCTGGCGGGCCGGCAGCGCGGGCTACTGGCACTACCACGACCATGTCGTCGGCACCGACCACGGCACCGGTGGCATCCGCAAGGGCCTCTACGGCCCGGTCGTCGTCCGGCGACAGGGTGACATCCTGCCCGACAAGCAGTTCACGATCGTCTTCAACGACATGACGATCAACAACAGGCCGGGGCACCAGAGCCCGAACTTCCAGGCCACCGTGGGCCAGCGCGTCGAGATCATCATGATCACGCACGGCGAGTACTACCACACCTTCCATATGCACGGTCACCGCTGGGCGGACAACCGCACCGGCATGCTGACCGGCCCGGACGACCCCAGCCCCGTCATCGACAACAAGATCACCGGACCGGCCGACTCCTTCGGCTTCCAGATCATCGCGGGCGAACTCGTCGGCGCCGGCGCCTGGATGTACCACTGCCACGTCCAGAGCCACTCGGACATGGGGATGGCCGGCCTGTTCCTGGTGGCCAAACCGGACGGCACGATCCCGGGCTACGAACCGCACCATCCGGCGGAGCCGCACACGCACTGACGCGACGCCGTACGGTCAGCAGCCGGCGCGCCGAGCACCTCCCAGCCCTTTCCCTCATGCCGCGGGTACAGGCGTGACCCACGGCAGACCCTCCGGTGCCGGAAGGAACGGTCCCATCCGCGCGGAGGAGCCGCCCGTGCGCGAGGGGCTCCGGTCACGGACGACGTCAGACGGCAGTGGGTGAGTGCTCCCACAGGCCGTCCCCGGTGCCGCTCCAGCGGCGTGGGCCCGCGCCGCTGGAGCGGATCACCCGAGTGGATGCCTTCGCCCACGTGCCCCACCCACAGGCCGCCCGTGGTGCGGGCTGTCCTGGTGCGGCCGTCCGGTGCCGGCCGCAGACTCGGGACCATGCTGAGCACCCATCTCCTCAACGGAGCCCCGAACTGGCTCGACCTCGGCACGCCCGACATCGAGGGAGCGGAATCCTTCTACGGCACCCTGTTCGGCTGGCGGCTCGAATCCGCCGGGCCGGAGCGCGAGGGCTTCGGCGTGTTCCGGCTGGACGACAGGACCGTCGCGGGAACCATGACGACCCCGTCCGGCGACTGGCCCCCGGCGTGGACCATCCATTTCCGCACACCCGACGCCGACGCCACCGCGCGGGCGGTACGGGTGGGCGGCGGCACCGTCCGGGTCGAACCGGTGGACGTCTTCGACTTCGGCCGGATGGCCGTCTTCACCGATCCCGCCGGTGCCGGCTTCGCCGTCTGGCAACCCGGCACCTACCAGGGCCTCGACGTGCTCAACGAACCGGGCACGCTGTGCTGGACGGAGCTCCACACGCCGGACGTGCCCGCCGCCATGGCCTTCTACGGCTCCCTCCTCGGCATCGAGTCGGCCTCCGTGCCGCTGCCCGGAGGCGCCGGCGCGTACCTTCTGCTCACCCCGGCCGGCCGCAGCGACGCCTCCTTCGGAGGAGCCGTACCGCACGCCCCGGACGCGCACTGGCTGCCCTACTTCGAGGTCCCGGACACGGACGCGACGGCGACCCGCACCGAACAACTCGGCGGAACGGTCCCCTTCCCCCCGGCCAACCTCACCGGCATCGGCCGCATCGCCCAGCTCACCGACCCGTACGGCGCCCGCTTCGCGGTCATCACGAGCGCCGCGCCGACGGAGGGCTGACCCCTTGCCGATCACATCGAGGAGGCCCATGCTTACGAGGAGCGATCGACGAACAGTACGTTGATCGTTCGTTGACGTCTCATTTATCCGGCGCGGGCAGTGTGTTCGGCATGCCGATCAACACCCACGTCCTGACCGCGACCGACCGAGAGCTCTCCTGGCAGGAGACCGCCCTCTGCGCCCAGACGAGCCCGGACTTCTTCTTCCCGGACCCGGGCTCCTCCACCCGCGAGGCAAAGCGCCTCTGCGCGGCGTGCGAGGGTCGTGAGGCGTGCCTGGAATACGCCCTCACGCACGACGAAAGGTTCGGCGTCTGGGGCGGCCTCTCGGAGCAGGAACGGCACGATCTGAAGCGGGGCAGCCGCTGAGGCTCACGTCCGCCGCACCTTCCCGCCCTTGACGAGGTCGGCCCGCTCCGCGAGCACGTCCTCCTCGGGCCCCCCGTCCGGCACGTTGCCGCCCAGTTCCTCGGGCACGACGCGCACGGGGAAGTGCCCTCCGACGGGCGACACGACACCCCCGAAGCGGGGATCCCCGGCGAACCAGATCATGCCGGGTTGAGGGTTTTGCTTGCGGGCGAGTTCCACGGAGAAGGGCGTGATGCGCAGGACTGGTGCGTAGTGCTCGCTGAAGCGGATCCGGATCACAGCCGACTGTTCCATTGACCGCGGAGGATACGAGCACGGATATGCGCGCCAGGGATAGGTGCGCAGGATCTGCTTGACTCGCCCGGTACGTCGAAGCGCGATGAACGTGAGAGGTAGCACAAAGGGGTAGAAGAGCGCGCACAAGATGGTGAGGCCAATGGACCTCGACACGACACAGGCGTAGCAGGATGCCATCGTCAGAAGGATTACGAAGCAGAACCAAAGCCGGCGCTTGGTCACGAGGTGAGCATGGCCTCGTCTTGATGGCGCGTGATCGTATGCCCTCTTCAGTAGATGTGCCGAAGTCGAGTCCGACGTCACGTGAGGAACTCCAGGATGCGTGAGGTGGGCGCTGTTCCCGTGAATTCGGAAACCGGTGCGGGGGCCGTGAATGAGAACGTGTGGGCAACGGCTTCAAGGATGTCCGTGTACGCGTCGGCGTAGTGGGTAGCAGCGCTGGTCAAGTCGGCGACAATGACGTGAGAGCCACAGGGATACGGCATTGCGAGCCGAGCCTGAAACACCTTGGTTGATGCCGGTGAGGGACGGGTACTCTGTGCCTCCGTGAGCGGCGGGGTGAAGATCCCAGCGACCATGGCTGCCGAAACGCCGGTAGGCAGCGCAAGAGTTGTGGAGCGCTTGGCCTCCCAGAGAGGGGATTTGGCGAGTGTGATTCCCGCACGCGCAGCGGCCACCGTCGGGGAGGGGCCTGCTGTGCGGATGGTGGACAGCGAGAAGAGTGAGGCACATGCCCCCTCCGCGTCATCCGGGTGCAGGCCGAGAGCGAGATAGGCGCACCCTTTGCCGAGGAGAGTGTCCACGGCCCCCGCCAGCACTTGCGTATCGCCGAGCAAACTGTCCGCCTCAGGAGTTCCCTCGAGCAGCGGCAGAACGCATTCGGAGACGATGCGTGTCAGCGCCTCCTGCGAGACGTTCTGGAAGGAGTGGAATCCAGGTGGCAACCGGAACCAGACTGGTGGGGTGCTGTCGTTTGAGTCCATTAAGCCTCCCTGCGGCTGTCATCATGAGAGCGATGCCCACACATGGGCGACCCTTGCTGCTGATGTCGGAGCGTCGTCGATTACGGCACGGGTGCCATCGACTGCGGTAGTCGAGTTCGAGAACGTGTCGTCATCGTTGAGTGATGTGTAGTGGCTGCCGGCGGTCACGGCGCCTGTCGCGGGAACGCCGTACTTCACGCCGCTTCTGACAGCTGGATGTGCTTCTTGAAGCGCCCACGCGGACAGGGGATTCTCGACCTGGCGCAGTTCATCGAGGGAGCTTTTTGAGGCGCTGGCCAACTCCCGTGCACCAGCTCCCAAATCCGCGAGCGTCGCGGAACCGGTGATGGTGGAAGCGGCACGAACCGACTTGGCTCCTTGCGCCAAGGCAGCTACACCCGGGACGGATCCAAGCGTGTCGCCCGTGAGTGTGACGGCGTTATTCCAGAAATCGGCATCGAACTTACCTTTGGTGAAGCCGTCCCTCAGTGAGGTGCGGACCTTGCTGTCCGCTAGGTGCAGTGCAAGGGCGCCCATGCTCGCTCCGGTGGCCAAGATCATGACAGCGAGGCCGACCGGCGGAAAGGCGACTCCGATTACGAGGCTTACGAACCCCAGGATCGCGGATACGTCTGACAACACGTCTCCCAGGTCCTCCTCGATCCACTTGAGCGCCTTGCTCAGCGCCCCCGGTTCCTTCGGGGCCAGTTTGTCCGTCGCCTCGTTGAGGGCCTTCGCGATGCCGCTCGCCTCTGTGCGGTGGGTCTCCTCCAGTTCGCGGGCGAGGCGGCGGACATGGGCCAGGGCGTCGCGGGCTTCGGTGAGGGCGTCCGCCGCCGAGGTGAGGGCGGACGCCGAGGCGTCGGCGCGGGCCGTGGTCGACGCGTACGACGACTCCGCGGCGCGCAGCCGCTTCGCGCAGAGCCCCGCCTGGGTTTCGTAGCGGCGCGCCGTCGCCTGGTAGTCCACCAGAGCGTCGTGCCACGCGCCCAGGCGGCCCGCGGCCTTGGTCAGGGAACGGTGCGCGTTGCGCAGGTAGCGCGGCAGGTCGCCGTCCAGGGCCTCGCGGAAGGCGTCCGCGGCCTCGCCCTTCCAGTAGGAGCTCTCGGTCAGAAGCTGGTCGACCAGGCGGTGGGCGGTGCCGAGGGCGGTCGCCGAGGACGCCAGCCTCGTCCGGAGCGCGGCGATCTCCGTGGGGCTGCCCGGTGCCGGGTCCCAGCCCAGGTGGGGGAACGTGGTGTCAGCCACGCTGCTCCACCACCCGGAACGCCGACTCGATCGCGCGACCCAGCTGCACGTACCCCGCGTGGCTCAGTCGCACCCCGTCGTGGATGGCTTTGATCCGGTCGCCCAGCTGTTCCGCCCCGTACTTCCAGCGGTCCTGGAAACCGTCGCACGCCTCGTCCAGTTCGCGTGTGCCGAGCTGGTCGGCCCGGACGTGTTCCAGCGCGCGTCTGGCCTCCGTGAGGGACGTCATCGATTCGCCCAGCGCACGGGAGAAGCGGCCCAACCGGTCGGATTCCACGCGGAGATCAGGGTCCATGGCGGACCACCCTGGCAGATCCCCGGCAAAGCACGGAAAACGCCGTACCTCTCCCGGGTGGTGATCGTTCTGATCACTTGCGCGTGGGGCGGGATCGGTGCGCATTCGGCGATAACGAGCCGGCCGCATTCGGTCGCGGGTCGGAGCGGACCGGCCCTGATGACGCTCCGCGATGGCGCTGAGCCCCTCGTTACTAGCCGGTTCCCCCAGGCCCTCGGCCTACGCAGCCCGGCTTCCCGGCGCCCGCGCCGTCACCCTCGTAGTCGACCGGGAACCGGACCGAGAAACGGGCGAGGCCGGGCAGCTGCCCGACCTCGCACCGCACCGCACCACTCATGATCCGCCCGCCCGGCGAGCCGGACCACTACGACACCGGATGGATCACCGATGAGCACTCCAGGCCCCGGCGGCGCCGCCCGCGTCCGAGCGACCCGCTCGTGCGCGACGAGCAGGGGGCGCCGGCCACCGGGGTCGTCCTCAGGAACGGGCGCGTCAGTCGCCCGCGCGCGCCGCCAGCCGGGCCTTGCGCGCCGCGAGCTTCTCGTCGAACTTGCTCGCCTCCGCGTCGAGGCCGCCCATGTACAGGCCGAGCTCCTCCTGGGCCTTCAGGCCCTCCGGGCCGAGGCCGTCGATCTCCAGCACCTTCAGGAAGCGCAGCACCGGCTGCAGCACGTCGTCGTGGTGGATGCGCAGGTTGTAGATCTCGCCGATCGCCATCTGCGCGGCCGCCCGCTCGAAGCCCGGCATGCCGTGTCCGGGCATCCGGAAGTTGACGACCACGTCCCGCACCGCCTGCATGGTGAGGTCCGGCGCGAGCTCGAAGGCCGCGCCCAGCAGGTTCCGGTAGAACACCATGTGGAGGTTCTCGTCGGTGGCGATGCGCGCCAGCATCCGGTCGCAGACCGGGTCACCCGACTGGTGGCCGGTGTTGCGGTGCGAGATGCGGGTCGCCAGCTCCTGGAAGGCGACGTACGCGACCGAGTGCAGCATCGAGTGCCGGTTGTCAGACTCGAAGCCCTCGCTCATGTGGACCATCCGGAACTGTTCCAGCTTGTCCGGGTCCACCGCGCGCGAGGCGAGCAGGTAGTCGCGCATCACGATGCCGTGGCGGCCCTCCTCGGCGGTCCAGCGGTGCACCCAGGTGCCCCACGCGCCGTCCCGGCCGAAGAGGGTGGCGATCTCGTGGTGGTAGCTGGGGAGGTTGTCCTCGGTGAGGAGGTTCACCACGAGGGCGATCTTGCCGATGTCGGTGACCTTGGACTGCTGCGGCTCCCACGCCTCGCCGTCCTCGAAGAGGCCGGGGAAGTTACGGGCGTCGGACCACGGCACGTACTCGTGCGGCATCCAGTCCTTGACGACCTTGAGATGGCGGTTGAGCTCCTTCTCGACCACCTCTTCCAAGGCGTACAGCAGCCGGGCGTCGGTCCACGCGTCCGAACTGCCGAGGTGGGGAGAGGTGAGGGTCATACGGATGCTCCTGGGGACGGGGCTGGGGACGTGATGTACCTACGGCTTCGTAGGTTACGAGACCGTAGGTTAAGCGCGTCGTAAGCCCGAGCCAAGCCCGGGTCGGTGGATGGGGGGTTACGTTCCGTTATGCGCGCAGGTCGCGGCGGAGGCCAGAGAGGCATCTCACGCGCCTCTCGGCCCTCTCGGAACGCGCTCAGGTCCACCACGATGGGCGTATACCCCGGATCCGCGAACCACTCCGCCACTCGATGGGCCCGCGGACTTCGCGGATTCGCCGGCCGGCGCCGGACGTGGGGCGCCGGCGCCGCCGTCCGCTAGAGATCGGCCAGGACCTCCTCCGCCGTCGTCGGGCGCAGCTCGCCGTCCAGCAGCAGCCACCGCGTGATGCCGATCGACTCCAGGAACGGCACATCGTGGCTCGCCACGATCAGCGCACCCTCGTACGCGTCCAGCGCCTCCGTCAGTTTCCGTACGCTCGCCACGTCGAGGTTGTTCGTCGGCTCGTCCAGCATCAGCAGCTGCGGCGCCGGCTCGGCCAGCAGCAGAGCGGCGAGTGCCGCCCGGAACCTCTCGCCTCCCGACAGCGTCCCGGCGGGCTGATCGGCCCGCGCGCCCTTGAAGAGGAACCGCGCCAGCCGGGCCCGGACACGGTTGTTGGTGGCGTCGGGGGCGAACCGTGCGACGTTCTCCACGACGCTGAGGTCGTCGTCGAGGACGTCCAGCCGCTGCGGCAGGAAACGCAGCGGAACGTGCGCCACCGCCTCACCCGCCACCGGCTCCAGGTCCCCGGCGATCGTGCGCAGCAGCGTCGTCTTGCCGGCGCCGTTGCGCCCGACGAGCGCGATCCGCTCCGGACCGCGCAGCTCCAGCTCGCCGCCGACCCGTGCCCCGTACCGCAGCTCCAGGTCCCGCAACAGCAGCACGCCCCGGCCCGGCGGGACGGTGGTGTGCGGCAGCTCGACACGGATCTCGTCGTCGTCCCGTACGGCCTCCACCGCCTCGTCCAGCCGTTCTTTCGCCTCGGTGAGCTTCTGGGTGTGCATGATGCGGTGCTTTCCGGCCGACTCCTGGGCCGCCCGTTTGCGCGCGTTCATCACGACCCGCGGCTCGCGCTTGCTGTCGTACATCTTCTGCCCGTACCGCTTGCGCCGCGCCAGCTTCACGTGCGCGTCGGCCAGTTCGCGCTTCTGACGCTGTACGTCGGCCTCGGCAACGCGCACCATGCGCTCGGCGGCCTCCTGCTCGGTGGCGACCGCTTCCTCGTACGCCGAGTAGGCGCCGCCGTACCAGGTCACCTCCCCGTCGCGCAGGTCGGCGATCCGGTCGACCAGTTCCAGCAATTCACGGTCGTGGCTGACCACGACCAGGACGCCGGGCCAGGACTCGACGGCGGCGTACAGGCGGCGGCGCGCGTACAGGTCGAGGTTGTTCGTCGGTTCGTCGAGCAGCAGCACCTCGGGACGGGCCAGCAGCAGGGCGGCCAGCCGCAGCAGCACGCATTCACCGCCCGACACCTCGCCGATGGTGCGGTCGAGGCCGATGTGGCCGAGCCCGAGCTGGTCGAGCGTGGCGTGGGCGCGCTCCTCGACGTCCCAGTCGTCACCGATGGCGGTGAAGTGCTCCTCGCTCGCGTCCCCCGCCTCGATGGCGTGCAGCGCGGCGCGTGTGCGCGCGATGCCCAGGGCCTGGTCGACGCGGAGCGCGGTGTCGAGCGCGGCGTTCTGCGGGAGGTAACCGACCTCACCGGCGACGCGCACGGTGCCGTCGGCCGGGGTGAGCTCTCCGGCGATCAGCTTGAGCAGGGTCGACTTGCCCGAGCCGTTGAGGCCGATCAGGCCGGTCCTGCCGGGGCCGACGGCCAGCTGGAAGCCGTCCAGTACCTCGGTGCCGTCGGGCCACGAGAAGGACAGGTCGGTGCAGGTGATGAAGGTGGGGAAGGTAGACATACGGGTCTCCCTGTTGCGTGAGAAACGGCAAGGGGCAACGGGTGAGACACCGCGGGCGGTGGCGGTTGCTGTCGCGGGACGGCTCGTACGCCGAGGTCGCACACATCAGTGCGCACACCGCCGAACGCGGTGATGCGGCACGGTGTCTCAAGACCTCAGACGAGCAACGTCCTTCTCCGATCGACGACAACAAGGGCCGCCGAGGAAGCTACGCCAGGACCGCTTTGGAGGGCAACGGGTTTTCCCGTGACGCCCGGTTCAGCGGGCGTCGCGCAGCAGTTCGGCCAGATCCCGGTCGAGGTCCAGGAACCGGTGCTCGCAGCCGGCCGGTACGAGGTGCTGGGCGCGCTGGAGGAAGCGGCGCACCTCGGACGTGCGTACGTGCACCATCGCGACGCCCTCCGGGGCGTGGAACTCCACCACCGTACGGTCGTAGCCGAAGGGGCGTACGCGCACGTCGCCGACGCCGGCCGGCTCGTCCATGCCCGCCGTGAGCAGCTCCCGCGAGAACGCCCAGGCCACCTCGACGCCCTCCAGGGCCGCCTGGGCCGGGAAGGCCATCTGTACGGCGAAGGGATCCCGGCGGTCGTAGCGCAGGGTCGCCGGGACGGATTCCATGCGGGGCGCGGACGCGACCAGGCGGGCCCGCACGGCCTGCTCGATGACGGTGGACAAGGCCTGCTCCCTCACGCGCGGCTTGGGGGTACGTCTCTTACACCGGTAAGGACGATGTTTTCGGCCAGGGCGTGCATTGACGGGTGGGGTGACCTGTGTCACCGTCCGGCGCCATGACGTCCATGGGGAAGACGAGACGAACGGTGGCCCTGGCGCTCGGGTTGAGTGGTGTGGCGCTGGCGGCAGCGTTTACCGGGCCGCCCGCTCACGCGGCGGCCGAGCCCACCGGTGCTCCCGCCTGGCAGCTGAAGGAGACGGGCACGGAGGTGCGGTTCCGGGGCCTCGCGGCGGTCAGCCGCACCGGCGCGTGGGTGGCCGGCTCCGAGGGCACGGTGCTGCGCACGGTGGACGGCGGACGCAGTTGGCGCGACGTGTCGCCGCCGGCGGCGGAGGGTCTGGAGTTCCGCGATGTCGAGGCGTTCGACACCCGCCGCGCCGTGGTGCTGGCCATCGGCGAGGGCGAGGCGTCCAGGATCTTCCGTACCGAGGACGGCGGGGCCACCTGGACCGAGACGTTCCGCAACACCGACCCCCGGGCCTTCTACGACTGCGTCACCTTCCTCGACAGCCGGTACGGCCTCGCCATGAGCGACCCGGTCGACGGAGCCTTCCGCATTCTCTCCACCCGGGACGGCGGCCGGTCATGGCACGTGCTGCCGAGTGCCGGCATGCCGGCCGCGCTGCCCGGTGAGGCGGGTTTCGCGGCGAGCGGCCAGTGCCTGGTCGGCTCCGGGCCGAAGGACGTCTGGCTGGCCACCGGCGGCGGCGCCACCGCGCGTGTGCTTCACTCCGCGGACCGGGGCGTGACCTGGACCGTCGCCGACTCGACCCTCCCGGCCGGCGACCCCGCGCGGGGTGTCTTCGCGCTCGCCTTCCGCGATCGCACGCACGGCATCGCGGTCGGCGGCGACTACCGGACGGGACAGTCGTCACCGCGGGCCGCCGCGGTCAGCCGTGACGGCGGGCGCGGCTGGCGGCAGGCGTACACCCCGCCGCCCGCGTACCGCTCGGGAGTGGCCTGGCTGCCGCACAGCGGGTTCGCGGCCCTCGCCGTCGGTCCGACCGGCACGGACCTGACGACGGACGGCGGGCGTACGTGGCGGACGGTCGACTCCGGTTCGTACGACACCGTCGGCTGCGCGCCCGACTTCGGATGCTGGGCCTCGGGCGAGAAGGGGCGGGTGGCACGGCTGGAGCACTGACGTGGAGAACGCCGATGACGTCGGGGCCCGGCCGCCGGGGCGACGTCGAGCCGGACCCGCCGCCTGGACGACCGGCGGCAGACAGGGCGGCCGGGCGTACGGGGGCGGGCACGGTGACCGGCGAGGGTGCCCATGACGGGTGCCGCGCCGGTGCATGGTGCGGCTCCTCGGACGAGGGCCGCGCCCGGACCGCGCCGTCCGGCGGTACTCAGGCGAGCGGCTGCTGGCGGTACGCGGCGAGCTCGGGCGCGGTCTTCGTCGCCGTGAACTCGGTGACGCGGTACGCGCACACCCCGCCGGTGACGAACGGATCGGCCTCCGTGATCTTCTCGATCCGCGCGCGGTCGTCACCGACGGCGAGGATCACGCCACCGTCGCGCGGGTTCTTGCGCCCGGAGGCGATGAAGACTCCCGACGCGTAGTGCTCGTCGAGCCAGGCGACATGGGCCTCCATCAGCGCGTCGGCGCGCTCGACGGGCCCGGTGTAGGTCAATTCCAGTACGAACATGCGCGCCAGGCTACCGGCCGCCACTGACAGTCCCCGCGTCCCGGTCCTCGCCCGGCAACCCCCGGCCCCAGCCCGGCAACCCCCGGCCCCGACGCCGTCCCGCGCGGCGGTCGTAAGGTGACGTCACTATGACGATCATCGAAACGCCCGCCGACTGGCCGGCCGACGAGACCGGGGCACGGGCCGTCCAGGACCAGCTGCGGAACCGCGTCATCCTCGACGAGCCGGGCCCGCCCCCCGGCACCGGCCTGGTCACCGGCGTCGACGTCGCCTACGACGACGAACGTGACCTCGTCGCCGCCGCGGCCGTCGTCCTGGACGCCCGGACACTCACCGTCGTCGAGGAGGCCACCGCTGTCGGGCGGGTGTCCTTCCCGTACGTCCCCGGCCTGCTGGCCTTCCGCGAGATCCCGGCCGTCCTGGCGGCCCTGGACGCCCTGACCTCCGCCCCGGGGGTGGTGGTGTGCGACGGCTACGGCCAGGCCCATCCGCGCCGGTTCGGGCTGGCGAGCCACCTCGGCGTCCTCACCGGCCTGCCCGTGCTCGGTGTCGCCAAGAACCCGTTCACCTTCACCTACGAGCAGCCGGCCCCGGAGCGCGGCGCGTCCAGCCCGCTGCTCGCGGACGGCGAGGAGGTCGGCCGGGCGCTGCGCACCCAGGACGGCGTCAAGCCGGTCTTCGTCTCGGCCGGCCACCGCGTCACGCTCGACGCCGCCTGCGCCCACACCCTCCACCTGGCCCCTCGTTACCGCATCCCCGAGACCACCCGCCACGCCGACGCGCTGTGCCGGCGCGCCCTCAAAGAGGCGACGGCGTGACGGGCCACCGATCCGTCCGCGCGCTGCTGCTGCCCGTACGTCCCCGGCGAGGGCTCAGCGCGCGTCGGCCACCCGGAAGACGATGCCGCCCGCCCGCAGCCGCTCCAGGAGCGCGTCGCCCATCGCGACGGCCGTGGTGACCTGGCCGGCGGTCTTCGGCAGGGGGTCGAAAGCGAGGCACAGCGCCGACTCGGCGAGCATCTTCGCCGTCTCGTCGTAGCCCGGGTCGCCGCCCGACACCTCCGTGAACACCCGGCGCCCGCCGCCCTCGCCGACGAACCGCACCGAGAACCAGCTGCGCGCCCGGCGCCCTGCGTCCGGCCCGCGCCCCGGTTCGTAAGTCTCCATCAACCACCGGCGCACGGCGGGCAACTGGGCCAGCGCGACGCCCGCGCCGAAGGCCGCGGCACCACCCAGCGCCATCGACAGGGTCTTGACGGCCGCGTAGTGCCGGTAGCGGAAGTCCGGCCCGTACGCGGGCAGGGCCGCCGCCGACCGCCGCACGATCCGCGGGTCGAGCGTCGGCAGGGGCAGCGCCCACGCGCCGGTCTCCCGGCTGAAGCGGGGGCCGCCCAGCGGGGCACGCGCCCGCCGCCCCACCAGCCGGGGCTCGTGCAGCCGCCGCTCGTGGGCCGCCCGCAGCATCTGGCGCCCGCGTCCCATGGCGGTGAGGGCGGAGGCGAACGTTCCCCCCGAGAAGAAGGCGTTGGTACGCACGAAGCCGTCGACGCGCAGCGGCACCTCCGTGGGGAGTTGGCGCACCGTGAAGTACACGCCCAGGTCGTGCGGCACCGAGTCGAAGCCGCAGGCGTGCACGATCCGCGCGCCCGTCTCACGGGCCCGCGCGTCATGCCGGACGTACATCAGGTCCGCGAACTCCGGCTCCCCGGACAGGTCGACATAGTCCGTGCCGGCCTCGGCGCAGGCGGCCACCAGCGGCTCGCCGTACCAGATGTAGGGCCCGACCGTGGTCGCCACGACCCGGGTGGACTCGGCCAGCGCGCGCATCGAGTCCGGGTCGGAGGCATCGGCCCGCACCAGCGGCACATCGGCGCACGCCGGGTCCACGGCGGTGAGCCGCTCACGCAGCCGCTCCAGCTTGTCCAGGCTGCGCCCGGCGAGCGCCCACCGGCAGGTCGCGGGCGCGTGTGCGGCCAGGTAGCGGGCGGTCAGCTCCCCGACGAAGCCGGTGGCCCCGAAGAGTACGACGTCATACGCCCGTTCCCTGCCGTCCTGTCCGTCCATCCAGCCCTCCACCGTCCCAGGAAGCCCGCACTCGCACACCCGTACGCGGAAGCCCGTGCGGCGCTGTTGTCGGAGGCAGAGGCTAGCGTGCGGCGTCCGCGCTCCTCGCGGGGTGGCCCGCATCGGAGGTCGCTCCGGTCGCGGGCATCGGCCCGATACGCCCATGCCGTGACCGTGCCGTGACTCACAAGCGCGTCGGCGGACGCCCGGGCCGGGTGTCCGCACCCCGTGGCGCCCGGCCGACATGGGAAGCTCCGGTTGTCCACAGGGGTTGTGCGCGGTGGAACGCGTTCTTAGCATCATTGCTGTTACAGCAGTTGTGTCACATCGTGCTGGGGGTTTGATGACAGCGACAGGGAACGGCCCGCTCGCCGGGGTGCGGGTGGTCGAGCTGGCGGGCATCGGCCCCGGTCCGTTCGCCGCCATGCTCCTCGCCGACCTGGGCGCCGATGTCGTACGGATCGACCGGCCCGGCGGCGCGGGGCTGGCGATCGACCCGGCGTACGACCTCACCAACCGCAACAAGCGCTCCGTCCTCATCGACCTCAAGGGCGACGGCGGACCGGAACAGGTTCTCGATCTCGTCGAGCGCGCCGACATCCTCATCGAGGGCTACCGCCCCGGTGTCGCCGAGCGGCTGGGCGTCGGGCCCGAGCCGTGTCTGGCCCGCAACCCGAAGCTGGTGTACGGGCGGATGACCGGCTGGGGCCAGGACGGGCCGCTCGCCCAGCGGGCCGGCCATGACATCGGGTACATCGCCGTCACCGGCACCCTTTCCATGATCGGCAAGCCGGACGAGCCGCCGACCGTGCCCGCCAACCTCGTCGGCGACTACGCGGGCGGCTCGCTCTACCTCGTCGTCGGCGTCCTGGCCGCGCTCCACCACGCTCGCGTCGAGGGCGGCGGCGGCCAGGTCGTCGACGCGGCGATCACCGACGGGGCCGCCCACCTCGCCACGATGATCCACGGCATGATGGCCGCCGGAGGCTGGCAGGACCGGCGCGGCGCCAACCTCCTGGACGGCGGCTGTCCCTTCTACGGCACCTACGAGACCGCCGACGGCCACTCCATGGCGGTCGGCGCGCTGGAGCAGCGGTTCTACGACGAGTTCATCGCACTCCTCGGCATCGAGGACACGGTCCCCGCCCGCAAGGACTTCGCCCGCTGGGACGAGCTGCGCACCGCTGTGGCCCGGCGGTTCAAGGAGAAGACCCGCGCCGAATGGACGGCCGTCTTCGAGGACTCGGACGCCTGTGTCGCCCCGGTCCTGTCCCTGCGCGAGGCACCCGCACACCCGCACCTCGCCGCCCGCGGCACCTTCGTCGAGTACGACGGCATCACCCAGCCGGCACCCGCGCCCCGCTTCTCCGCCACCCCCGGCGCCGTGCACCGCCCGCCCGCCCGGCCGGGGGCACACACCGACGACGTCGCCCGCGACTGGGGCGTACCGAGCATCCGTACCGCCGAGACCAGGAGGCCCCGTTGAAGCGCCGGATCTTCAGCGCCGAGCACGACGCGTTCCGCGAGACCGTCCGCACCTTCCTGGCCAAGGAGGTCCTCCCGCACTACGAACAGTGGGAGAAGGACGGCATCGTCTCGCGCGAGGCGTGGCTCGCGGCCGGCCGGCAGGGCCTGCTGGGCCTCGCCGTCCCCGAGGAGTACGGCGGCGGCGGAAACCCCGACTTCCGCTACAGCGCCGTCCTCGCCGAGGAGTTCACCCGCGCGGGCACCCCCGGGTTCGCGATCGGCCTGCACAACGACATCATCGGCCCCTATCTCACCGGGCTGGCCACCGACGAGCAGAAGCGGCGCTGGCTCCCCGGCTTCTGCACCGGCGAGACCATCACCGCCATCGCCATGACCGAACCGGGCGCAGGGTCCGACCTCCAGGGCATCCGCACCACCGCCGAGGACAAGGGCGACCACTGGCTGCTCAACGGATCCAAGACGTTCATCTCCAACGGCATCCTCGCCGACCTGGTCGTCGTCGTCGCCAGGACCACCCCGGAGGGCGGCGCGCACGGACTGTCCCTCCTCGTCGTCGAACGCGGAGCGGAAGGCTTCGAACGGGGCCGCAACCTCGACAAGATCGGCCAGAAGTCCCAGGACACCGCCGAGCTGTTCTTCCACGACGTACGCGTCCCCAAGGACAACCTCCTCGGCGAGCTCAACGGCGCCTTCATCCACCTGATGACCAATCTCGCGCAGGAACGGATGGCCATAGCGGTCGCGGGCATCGCCGGCGCGGAGCACCTGCTGGAGATCACCACCCGGTACGTCAAGGAGCGTGAGGCATTCGGCCGACCGCTCTCCAAGCTCCAGCACATCCGGTTCGAGATCGCGGAGATGGCCACCGAATGCGCCGTCACCCGCGCCTTCCTCGACCGCTGCGTCGTCGACCACGCGAACGGCGAACTGGACGCCGTCCACGCCTCGATGGCCAAGTGGTGGGCCACCGAGCTCCAGAAACGGGTCGCCGACCGCTGTCTGCAGCTGCACGGGGGATACGGCTACATGGCCGAGTACCCGGTGGCCAGGGCCTTCACCGACGGCCGCATCCAGACCATCTACGGCGGCACGACCGAGATCATGAAGGAAATCGTCGGCCGGTCCCTGCTCGACCAACCCTCCCGAAAGGCCTGACCAGTGAGCACCGAAGCGTACGTGTACGACGCGATCCGCACCCCGCGCGGGCGCGGCAAGGCCAACGGCGCCCTCCACGGCACCAAGCCGATCGACCTGGTGGTGGGTCTCATCCACGAGCTCCGCGGCCGCTTCCCGGGCCTCGACCCGGCCGCCATCGACGACATCGTGCTCGGGGTCGTCGGCCCGGTCGGCGATCAGGGCTCCGACATCGCCCGGATCGCCGCCATCGCCGCAGGGCTGCCCGACACCGTCGCCGGCGTCCAGGAGAACCGCTTCTGTGCCTCCGGCCTGGAAGCCGTCAACATGGCGGCGATGAAGGTCCGCTCCGGCTGGGAGGACCTCGTCCTGGCGGGCGGCGTGGAGTCCATGTCCCGGGTCCCGATGGCCTCCGACGGTGGTGCCTGGTTCGCCGACCCGATGACCAACTTCGAGACCGGCTTCGTCCCCCAGGGCATCGGCGCCGACCTCATCGCCACCATCGAGGGCTACTCCCGCCGCGACGTCGACGAGTACGCGGCGCTCTCGCAGGAGAGGGCCGCCACGGCCTGGAAGGAGGGCCGCTTCGACCGGTCCGTCGTGCCCGTCAGGGACCGCCACAGCGGACTCGTCGTCCTCGACCACGACGAGCACATGCGGCCCGGCACCACCGCCGACACGCTCGCCTCCCTCAAGCCGTCCTTCGCGGGCATCGGCGAGATGGGCGGTTTTGACGCCGTCGCGCTGCAGAAGTACCACTGGATCGAGAAGATCGACCACGTCCACCACGCCGGCAACTCCTCCGGCATCGTCGACGGCGCCGCGCTCGTCGCCATCGGCAACAAGGAGGTCGGCGAGCGGTACGGGCTGACGCCCCGCGCCCGGATCGTCGCCGCCGCCGTCTCCGGTTCCGAGCCGACCATCATGCTCACCGGCCCCGCGCCCGCCACCCGCAAGGCACTCGCCAGGGCGGGCCTGACCATCGACGACATCGACCTGGTCGAGATCAACGAGGCGTTCGCCGGTGTCGTGCTGCGCTTCCTCAAGGACACGGGGCTCCCCCTGGACAAGGTCAACGTCAACGGCGGCGCCATCGCCATGGGCCACCCCCTCGGCGCCACCGGCGCGATGATCCTCGGCACCCTCGTCGACGAACTGGAGCGCCAGGACAAGCGCTACGGCCTCGCCACGCTGTGCGTCGGCGGCGGCATGGGCATCGCCACCGTCGTCGAGCGTCTCTGACCGTCCCGTCCGCACCCCGTTACGGAGAAGCAGCAATGAACGAGAGCACCACCATCCGCTGGGAACAGGACGAGACCGGCGTCGTCACCCTCGTCATGGACGACCCCAACCAGTCGGCCAACACGATGAACCAGGCCTTCAAGGACTCCATCGCGGCGATCGCCGACCGCGCGGAGGCCGAGAAGGACTCCATCCGCGGCATCATCTTCACCTCCGCCAAGAAGACCTTCTTCGCAGGCGGAGACCTCAAGGACATGATCAAGGCGGGTCCCGAGGACGCCCAGCGGGTCTTCGAGGCGGCCATGGGCATCAAACGCTCCCTGCGCCGCATCGAAACCCTCGGCAAGCCGGTCGTCGCCGCGATCAACGGCGCCGCGCTCGGCGGCGGCTACGAGATCGCGCTCGCCGGCCACCACCGGATCGCCCTCGACGCGCCCGGCTCCAAGATCGGCCTGCCCGAGGTCACCCTCGGCCTGCTGCCCGGAGGCGGCGGCGTCGCCCGCACCGTACGGCTCATGGGGATCGCGGACGCACTGCTGAAGGTGCTGCTCCAGGGCACCCAGTACACGCCGCGGCGAGCCCTGGAGAACGGTCTGGTCCACGAACTGGCCACCACCCCCGAGGACATGCTCGCGAAGGCACGCGCGTTCATCGACGCGCACCCCGAGTCCCACCAGCCCTGGGACCTCCCCGGCTACCGGATCCCCGGGGGTACGCCCTCCAACCCGAAGTTCGCCGCCAACCTGCCCGCCTTCCCCGCCAACCTGAAGAAGCAGCTGGGCGGCGCCCCCTACCCCGCGCCGCGCAACATCCTCGCGGCGGCCGTCGAAGGCTCGCAGGTCGACTTCGAGACCGCGCTGACCATCGAGTCGCGGTACTTCACCGAGCTGGTCACCGGCCAGACCGCCAAGAACATGATCCAGGCGTTCTTCTTCGACCTCCAGGCGGTCAACTCCGGGGCCGGCCGACCCCAGGGCATCGAACCGCGCACCGTCCGCAAGGTCGCCGTCCTCGGCGCGGGGATGATGGGCGCGGGCATCGCCTACTCCTGCGCCAGGGCCGGCATCGAGGTCGTCCTCAAGGACGTGTCGGCCGAGGCGGCCGAGAAGGGCAAGGCCTACTCCGCCAAGCTCCTCGACAAGGCGCTGTCCCGGGGCCGTACGACCGAGGCCGAGCGGGACGAACTGCTCGCCCGGATCACCCCGACCGCCGACCCGGCCGACCTCGCGGGCTGCGACGCCGTCATCGAGGCAGTCTTCGAGGACACGGCGCTCAAGCACAAGGTCTTCCAGGAGATCCAGGACATCGTCGCGCCGGACGCGCTGCTGTGCTCCAACACCTCCACCCTGCCCATCACCCTCCTGGCGGAGGGCGTCGAGCGCCCGGCCGACTTCATCGGCCTGCACTTCTTCTCGCCGGTGGACAAGATGCCGCTCGTCGAGATCATCAAGGGTGAGCGGACGGGTGACGAGGCCGTGGCCCGCGCCTTCGACCTGGTGCGCCTGATCAGGAAGACGCCGATCGTCGTCAATGACTCGCGTGGGTTCTTCACCTCACGCGTCATCGGCCAGTTCATCAACGAGGGCGTCGCCATGATCGGCGAGGGCGTGGAGCCCGCGTCGATCGAGCAGGCGGCGGCACAGGCCGGCTACCCGGCGAAGGTGCTGTCGCTGATGGACGAGCTGACGCTCACCCTCCCGCGCAGGATCCGCGACGAGACGCGGCGGGCCGTCGAGGAAGCGGGCGGCACCTGGCCCGAGCACCCGGCGGACGCGGTGATCGACCGGATGGTCGACGAGTTCGGCCGCACGGGTCGCAGCGGCGGCGCGGGCTTCTACGACTACGACGCGGAGGGCGGGCGGACCGGCCTGTGGCCCGGGCTGCGGGAGCACTTCGGCAGGGCGGACGGCGCAGTTCCCTCCGGAACCCTTCCCTCCGGGACCGTGCCTTTCGAGGACATGCGGGAGCGGATGCTCTTCTCGGAGGCGCTGGACACGGTCCGCTGCCTGGAGGAGGGCGTGCTGACGTCCGTCGCCGACGCCAACATCGGCTCCATCATGGGCATCGGCTTCCCGGCCTGGACCGGCGGCGTCCTCCAGTACATCAACGGGTACGAGGGCGGCCTGCCCGGCTTCGTGGCACGCGCCCGCGAGCTGGCCGAGCGGTACGGCGAGCGGTTCCAGCCGCCGGCGCTGCTGGTCGAGAAGGCGGAGCGGGGCGAGACGTTCACCGACTGATGCCGTCCGGTTCGCCACCGGGGCGGCCGTCGTCCACGCGACGGTCGTCCCGGTGGCGGCCGAGCGCCCGGCCGTAGCGGCGGGAGATCTCCGGCATCAGCGATTCCCCGTCCGCCGGCCGGGCGAGTCCGAACACGTATCCCGGGAAGTCGAGTTCGCGCTGCACCGCCCAGATCTCACCATGGTCGTCGGGCGGGAACAGCTGCCCGGGATCGCCCACGGCGACCCAGCCGATCGGCACGGTCGTCCCCTCGGCGAGGACCGTCCGCAGATGCACCACGGCATTGATGCGGACCTCCGAACGGGCACCGACACGCGCGCCGTTGAAGACGCGGCAGCCGGCGGCCAGGAACACGTCGTCGGCCGCATCACACCCGACGAGATACGCACCGGGCCCCACGAGCACGTGCCGGCCCAGCCGCACCGGGTCCCGGCGCGTGCCGCGCAGGACCGCGTTCTCCATCACGATGCAGCCCTCGCCGAGCTCGACGGGCCCGCCCTCGGCGGTCAGGACCGCGCCGAACAGGACGCGACAGCCGGGACCCACCCGCACGTCGCCGCTGAGGGTGGCGTTCGGCGCGACATAGGCGGTGGGATCGACCGTGGGCGTGAGCCCTTGGTGCTGGAACAGCATGGCCATGGCCCGCATCGTGCCACCATCCGGCTCACTCCGCCCGGAAGGCGACGCGCAGCTCCTCCTTGAGCGACCGCTGGAACGCGGTGACCAGTGCCTGCACCACGAGCGGCTGCATATGGGCCGAGAGCGACTTCATCGCCGCCACGTGCTCGGGATCCGCCTCCCGCTCACGGTACGGGCCCCACACCTCGTCCCGGAACAGCCGCGTCAGCTCCTGGGCCGCCGAACGGGTGTGCTCCACCAGCACCGTGCGCGCCGCCAGGATCGTCTCGTGCTCGATCGGCACGTCCAGCAGCTGCACACCGAGCCGCAGCAGCCCCGGGTCCACCCGGAAGACGTCCGGGTCGTCGGTGCGGGCCAGCACGTCCATCGCGGCGAGCCGGTCCAGATCCTCTTCGCTGAGCGTCCGACCGGCGCGTCGCTCCAGCTCCGCCAGGGGCGCGTCCTCCGCCGAATCCGGCGCCCAGGTCGCCACCAGGGCCCGGTGGATGGCCAGATCGTGCGCGCTCAGATCGGGCGGCAGCTGCTCCAGGTACCGTTCGATCGCGGCCAGCGTCATGCCCTGGTGCTGCAGCTCCTCGATGAGCGCCAGCCGCAACAGGTGTTCAGGCCCGTAATGGCCGACCCTCCGCGGCCCGATCACCGGCGGCGGCAGCAGTCCACGGGTGCTGTAGAACCGGATCGTGCGCACGGTGACACCGGCCCGGGCGGCCAGCTCGTCGACGGTGAGCGCCGGCTGCTGCTCCTCGGTCTCGGTCGCCATGGCGGGGCCTCACTTCCGGTGGTGCGGGGCGGTCGTGCTGCGGGACAATCGGTGCAACAGTATTGCTGTCTCACCAGTGATGTGAAAGGCCGGACTAAACTGCCGCCCGGCGGGCGGTTCGCCGGCCTCTGGGGTGGCGGCACCGTTCCCGAGTGGCGGGGCCGCGGCCTCTACCGCGCCCTGGTCGCCCGCCGTGCCCGCGTCGCGGCCGAACGGGGCTACCGCTACCTCCGGGTCGACGCGTCCGACATGAGCCGCCCGATCCTGGCGCGCCTCGGCTTCACGCAGCTCTCGACGACCACGCCGTACGTCCACGAGCCATGACGTCCGCGCCGGGCCACTCGGGCCCCCTCCGGGGCTGCCGGGGCGCCGCGCCCCGGGCCGCGTCTACGAGCCGTGGGTGCCCAGGACGGGGAAGTGGTGGTGCAGCGCCCGGTGCGGGTCCGCGTCCGGCGCGTGCCCGTGGTCGATGTGCACGGTGACGCCCGCCAACCGGGGCACGTCGTGCAGCAGGGCGTGCTCCGCCGCGACCGCCACCGCGTGCGCCTGGACCACCGTCAGCGTCGGGTCCACCACGACCGACGTCTCGGCACGCAGCGCGTGGCCCAGCCACCGCATCCGGACGGCGCCCACGCCCCGTACGCCCTCGACATGGGAGAGCACATGCTCGGCGCGGTCCACCAGCGCGGGGTCCACGGCGTCCATCAGCCGGTGCCAGACCTCCCGGGCGGCACCCCGGAGCACCACCAGGATCGCGGCCGTGATGACCAGGCCGATCAGCGGGTCGGCCCACCACCACCCCAGCGCCCCGCCGCCCGCGCCCAGCAGCACCGCGAGCGAGGTGAACCCGTCCGTGCGGGCATGCAGCCCGTCGGCGACCAGGGCGGCGGACCCGATGCGCCTGCCCGTCCGGACCCGGGCCCTGGCCACCCACTCGTTACCCACGAAGCCCACGAGACCGGCCGCCGCGACGGCCGGCAGATGGCTGACCTCCTGCGGCTCCAGCAGCCGCCGCACCGCCTCGTAACCGGCGAAGGCGGCCGAAGCGGCGATCACCACCACCACGAACACGCCCGCCAGATCCTCGGCGCGCCCGTAGCCGTAGGTGTAGCGGCGGGTGGCGGCCCGCCGCCCCAGCACGAACGCGAGCGCGAGCGGCAGGGCCGTCAGCGCGTCGGTGGCGTTGTGGACGGTGTCACCGAGCAGGGCCACCGAGCCCGACAGCGCCGCGATGACCGCCTGGACGACGGTCGTCGCGGCGAGCACGGCGAACGAGAACCAGAGCGTGCGCAGCCCCTCCGCCGACCCTTCGAGCGCCGCGTCGATCCGCTCGTGGTGGTGATGGTGGTGGTGTCCATGACCGGTCATGGACCCACCATGGCAGCCGAACCGCCCTGCGGCCACTGCCGAAGATCGGA